>JBCCWS010000012.1 GCA_039193195.1 Pseudomonadota bacterium | reverse complement strand
CGCCGAGCGTCACCTAATTTACCAAGCGGCCCACTAGGCCCAGCTGCGGTGGCGCGGCTACGGCGCGTTGCAATGCGTCCCTAGATTGCCCATGCTCGCAGCGATTGACCGCTGCGAGGGATGCCGATCATGCTGAGGGAGCCGCCATTTACCATCGGGATCGAGGAGGAGTACTTGCTCGTCGATCGCGAGACGCGGGACACCGCCCAGGAGCCGCCAGACGAGATGATGGCTGCCTGTGCCGCCAAGTGCGACGACCAGGTCACGCCCGAGTTCCTGCGAGCGCAGATAGAGATTGGGACGCGGGTCTGCAAGAACGTGGCCGAGGCGCGCGATGAGCTCAAGCACCTGCGCGGCACCATCGTCGAGGTTGCTGGGGAGTATGGCCTAGCCCCCATCGCAGCGTCCTCCCATCCCTTCGCAAACTGGCACCAGCAAAAGCGGACCTCGAAGGATCGCTACGCCGCGCTAGAGACGGCAATGCAGGCGTCCGCCCGGCGCTTGCTTATCTGTGGCATGCACGTGCATGTGGGCATCGACGACGACGAGCTGCGCATCGACCTGATGAATCAGTTCGCCTACTTCCTGCCGCACCTGCTCGCGCTCTCCTGTTCCTCGCCTTTTTGGGAAGGTCAGGACACGGGGTTGCAGTCCTATCGCCTAACCGTGTTCGATGGTTTACCGCGCACGCGCCTGCCGGAGAGCTTCAGCAGCTTTGCGGAGTTTGAGCGACACGTCGCCGTGTTGGTGAAGTCCGGTGTGCTGGAGGACTCGTCCAAGATCTGGTGGGATATCCGACCGAGCTCGCGCTACCAAACGCTGGAGACGCGGGTCATGGACGTCTGCACGCGCTTGGAGGACTCGCTGACGCTGGCCGCCCTTACCCAGTGTCTAATGCGGTTCCTGTTCCGTCTCAGGCGCGGCAACCAGCGCTGGCGCAACTTCGCCAATATGCTGATCCAGGAAAACCGCTGGCGCGCGATGCGCTACGGGTGTGACGGTGGGCTGATCGACTTCGGCATCTCCCAGGTGGTGCCCTACCAGTCGCTGCTCGATGAGATGCTGGATCTCATCGCTGAGGACGCTGAGTTCTTCGGTTGCACGGCGGAGGTGGAGCGAGCCCGCGATATTGTCACCCGCGGCAACAGCGCCCGACGGCAGGTGGCTGCGCATGCGCAGGCTATCGAAGCGGGGGCCAGCAAGGAAGAGGCCCTGCGGGGTGTGGTCGACATGCTGATCAAAGAGACGGCGATGGACCTGTGAGGGCGGCGGCGATCACGCCCCCAGCTCGAGATCTACCTGACGACCTTGCTTGGCGCCGGTGGCGATGAGCCTGCCGGCCCATCGAGTGTCAGTGGCGCCCATGATGGAATGGACCGACCGTCACTGTCGCTACTTCTTACGCTTGCTCGCCCCGCGCGCGCAGCTGTACACGGAGATGGTGGTGGCTGCCGCGATCGTGCACGGCAGCCGTGACCGTTTCCTGGCTTTCGATGTCGCCGAGCATCCGCTGGTGCTTCAGCTGGGCGGCAGCGATCCCGCCCAGCTCGCGCTGGCGGCGCGCATCGCGCGGGAGGAGTACGGCTACGACGAGATCAACCTCAACGTCGGTTGTCCAAGCGATCGCGTTCAGTCCGGTCGCTTCGGCGCCTGCCTTATGCGCGAGCCGGAACTGGTTGCGCGCTGCTTGCAGGCTATGGCGCAAGCTGTGGATGTACCCGTCACGGTGAAGACCCGCTTGGGCGTGGATGAGGACGATAGCTACGAGTTCCTCGCGCAGTTTCTCGAAACACTGCGCGCCGCGGGGTGCGGCACAGTGATCCTGCACGCGCGCAAGGCCTTGCTGAGTGGCCTGAGCCCGAAGCAGAACCGCGAGATTCCGCCCCTCGACTACGCCCGCGTACAACGGGTGAAGCTCGACTTCCCCGAGCTGACCGTGGTGATCAACGGCGGTATCACCACCGTCGAGGTGGCCTTGGAGCAGCTCGACGCGGGGCTCGACGGGGTCATGGTGGGACGCATGGCCTACCACGACCCCTGGCGCTTCGCCGCCCTCGAGCAGGCGGTGCTGCACAGCGAAGCGCCCCAGGATCGGTCCAGCGTCGTTCGCGCCTTCGAGCCGTATCTGCGCGATCAATATGCGCGTGGGGTACCGCTGAAGGTCATGACCCGTCACCTTTGTGGATTGTTCAGTGGGTGCTACGGTGCCCGGCGCTGGCGTCGTGCCATGTCCGATCCAGCGCTGATCGGTGAACACCAGCTAGACATCTTGGGCTATGGCCTATCGCTCGTGAGCGAGGCCGCGACCCCGCCGAGCGGCGTCGCGAGCCCGGCATGAGGGAGGCGGGCGGACACCCGATTGGACACAAGCGCTGGCCAACCGGAGAATACCCGCGGTTGTGGCGCGGCGGCGTCTTTCCGCTTCCGTGCAGCCCTCTCTTTGTCGCGGAGCGACTCTACCCTTAAGGACCAAGATGGCGAAGAAAGACCGTAAGAAGGGGAAGGCTGATAAGCCGGGGAAGAAGGCCCGCAAGAAGGCCACCCTCGCTAGCCAGGCCGATCGGCACGTGCTGTACGAGAAGTCCGTGCAGAGCCCCGAGGATGAGATCGACCTGATTCGCCAGTTTTACGCCAATCACCGCAAAGCCAAGCCGCGCGTGCTACGCGAGGACTTCTGCGGCACGGCCACGCTGACCTGCGAGTGGATCAAGGCCAGCCCGAAGCACCGCGGCATCGGCGTGGACTTCGATCGAGAGGTGCTCGACTGGGGCCGCGAGAACAATGTAGGCAAGCTGACGGCGAAGCAGGCGGAGCGAATCCAGCTGATCGAGGCTGACGTGCTGGCGGTCGAGACCGATCCGGCAGACATTCTCGTGGCCTTCAACTTCAGCTACTGGACCTTCCAGACCCGAGAGCGGATGCTGGCCTACTTTCGCCAGGCGCTCACGTCGCTGAGCGACGACGGTCTCATGCTGCTCGATTTCTACGGCGGCCCCGACGCGTTCACCGAGTGCGTCGAGAAGACCAAGCACGAAGGCTTCACCTACGTCTGGGAGCAGGCCAACTACGATCCCCTTTCAGGTAGTGTCGACTGCTTCATCCACTTCCACTTTCCCGATCGCTCGAAGATGCAGCCCGCCTTCTCCTATCGCTGGCGCTTGTGGACCTTGCCGGAGCTGCGCGATGTGATTTTGGAAGCGGGGTTCAGCGATATCACCGTGTATTGGGAACAGGCTGACGATGAGGGCGAGGGCACCGGCGAGTACGAAGCGGTGGAGCGCGGCGAGGCGGATCCGGCGTGGATCGTGTACGTGGTTGCCGAGCCCTAGGGTGGCAGCCCTCTCTCGCTTGACTACGTGGCGGCCCGCACGCAACCTAGACGGGTTAACCACCACGCGGCCCGGGTCCTCGGTTTCCGGTCGAAAGTAGCATGCCCCAGCGGAGCGTCTCCCTCGCCGTAGTTTTCGCCGACGTCGTCGGCAGCACTCGCTTGTACGAGCAGCTGGGCGACGCCAGGGCCCGCGACACCGTCGCACGTTGCATCGAGGTCATGACGAAGGCCACTCAGGTGCACGGTGGCCGTGTCGTCAAGACAATGGGCGACGAGGTGCTAGCGACCTTCGCCAGTTCCGCCGCTGCTGTAGAAGCCTCTTGTCGCATGCAGATGATGATCAAGGAGGACATGCGTGGCGCGGGTGTGCCGGTGGACATTCGTATCGGCCTGCACTACGGCCCGGTCATGGAGGAAGAAGACGACGTTTTCGGCACCACCGTGCATACGGCCAATCGGATGACCAGCCAGGCCAAGGCCCAGCAGATCATTACCACCGGTGCAACGGTGGAGACCCTACCTAGCAACCTTCAAGGTGCCACGCGCCAGATCGATTTCGCCAAAGTGAAGGGTCGCAGCGATGGCATCGCCCTGTTCGAGGTGCTCTGGCAGCGCGACGACAACACCGCGATGCTGCCGACGATCGAAGGGATGGTCGGTGAGACCAGTGCCAAACGTCTGGTGCTGCGCTATCAGGGCCAGGAGTTCACCGTTGGCGAGTCCGCTACGCAGGCGACACTGGGTCGCGCCGAGGACAGCGATCTCGTGGTGAAGGACACGCTTATCTCGCGTGCGCACGCTCGCGTCGAGTACGAACGCGGCCGCTTTACGCTCTACGACGAGAGTACCAACGGCACCTGCGTCATCACCGAAGATGGCGAGGAGCTGTACATCCGTCGCGACCACGTGCAGATCAAAGGGCGGGGCATTATCGGCTTGGGCCGAGTGGCGCGCCGGGACACTATCCATACGCTCAGCTTCGAGTTGTTCGAAGACGGCGGTCCGCAAGGCGATTGAGGCCCGCGTGGCCGCCATTGACCTCACGCGCTCGGGGGCACCTAGAGACGATGAAGATAAAACTCGAAGTAGATGTGGAAGCGTCGGAGATGCGCGAGCTCGTGGGCTTGCCGGATGTGTCCGGCTTGCAGTCCGATGTACTGAAGGCTGTTGGAACGCGAGTCAACGCCGCCGCTAAGAGCGCCGATCCCCTGGCCCTGCTGAAGGCGATGGTACCTCCCGGGTTGCAGTCGGTCGTCGACTGGCCGGGCCTGCTGCAACGAGCCATGCAGGAGGGGATGGCAGAGGTAGAAATCGATCCGTCGAACCGCAAGGGCGCCGAACCGCCGGTAGACGGTTCGACGCGCGACTGAGCGGCGCTGGCAGGCGCGCCTTCTGGCGTCCCGGCCAGCTTGCTCTGCGGTGCGCTCAGGCCTTGGCGGTGACCTCGGCGACGGCCTGCTCGGCGGCCTCGACCACCTGGCTAGCCGCTTCGCTCGCCGCTTCGGTCACATCGTCGGCAACCGACTGCAGCGTCGACTTGTTGGCGAGTTCCTCGCGCACGGCAGCCGTCATCTTCGCCTGGGTGCTTCCCAGGATGCCGATTGTGGTGCGCACGTCGTTGACCACGCGGTTGCGGGTCTGCGGCAGCATAGACACCTGCTCGTTCACCAGGCTGCTCAGAGAGCCGGCTTGCGCAGCCAGCTGCAGGCGCTGCGTGCTCTCATCCACGATCCCCTCGACCACCTGCACCTGGTGGCGCACTAGCTGATCGATGCCGTCGTGGGCAACTTCGTTGAGCCGCAGGCCGGCGCTGCCGATGCGTTGGGTGGGACCTTTGGCGCTGGCGACCAGGCCAGCGGTACGGTTCAGGGCGCCGCGAACGCGCACCACGGAACCGCGCGTGAGCCGCATCGGGGCGGACATGGCCTTCTGCAGTGCCGTTTCGGTGTTCTCGGTCATGGCTTCCTCGTTTGTCGTTGATAATAGGGTGTTGCAAGTGCACCGTTTGATGCGCCGCAACAGGATGCGAAGTTAGGGGTTTTGCTGCGCTGTGTCAAGAGCTCGGAATGTAAAAATCTGCCGCTGGCCGGACGGCGCACCCGAGTGAGCGTCGACGAGGTGACCCAAGTCTTTGCCGACGGCGGGGTTCTGGCCCGAACGGTGGAGAAGTACGCGCCCCGCGAGGAGCAGCAGGAGATGGCGCTGGCGGTCGCGGAAGCGATGGCCTCGGGCGAGAACTTGGTGGTCGAGGCGGGCACCGGCACAGGCAAGACCTTCGCCTACCTAGTGCCCGCCTTGCTGAGCGGAAAGCGGGTGGCGATTTCGACGGGTACTCGCGCCCTCCAGGATCAGCTCTACGCGCGCGACTTTCCCACGGTAGCCCGGGCCATTGGGGTGCCGGTGGAGGTGGCGATGCTCAAGGGGCGGGGCAACTACCTCTGTCGCCATAGGCTGGGTCAGGCGGTGGATCGTGGCGGGGAGGCGGCCGCTCTGGCGCGGATTCGCGAGTGGGGTTGGCGCACGCGCGCCGGCGACATCGCCGAGGTGGAGGACGTACCGGAAGAGTCGTCCGTCTGGCCTCAGGTAACGTCGACGGCCGACAATTGCTTAGGCAGCCGCTGCGCTGAGTTCTCCGACTGCCACGTCGCCCAAGCCCGGCGGCGGGCTAGCGCAGCGGGGCTGGTCATCGTTAACCACCACTTGTTATTAGCGGACCTTGCCCTGCGCGACGGAGGCTTTGGTGAATTGCTGCCGGACATCGATGTAGTGGTGGTCGATGAGGCCCATCAGTTGCCACAGATCGCTGCGCAGCAATTCGGTCGCAGCTTCGGCTCTGCTCAACTCGCGGCGTGGGTAGGAGACTTCACCGACGATTTGACTCGTACGGGAGGCACGACCCCACGTTTCGCGGCCATCTGTAAGGACCTCGAGGATCGCGCGGCCGGCGTGCGCAGCGCCTTTGGCCAGGACGCTCGGCGGCTCGCCTGGGATGAGCTTGGCGAGCGGGCGAGCCTGCCCCTGGAGCGGGCTCTCGAGGAGATCGCCGAGCACCTCGCAGTGCTAGCATTAGCTTTGGAGGAGCGCGAGGATGATGAGCCGTCGAGTGATCACCTGGCGCGCCGCGCAAGGCAGCTAGGTGCCTTCCTGCAGGACTTCCTGGCCGCGGCAGGGCCTCGTGCCCAAGCGGTAGCGGATCCTGCTGACGCGCTGCTGCGTTGGGTGGATGTGCACCGACATCACTTCTCCCTACATCTCACCCCCGTCGAGGCGGCAACCGCTCTGGGCGCGTCGCTACAGGCGCGGCGCTGTGCCTGGGTGATGACGTCGGCCACGCTCGCCGTAGAGAAGGACTTCCGCCATTTCCTCGAGCGCGTCGGACTGGATCTGCAGACGAAGACGCTCCAGCTGACGAGTCCCTTCGACTACCAGCGAAATTGCCATGTGTACCTGCCCGACGCTTTGCCTGACCCGAGTGCGAGAGGCTACGTGCAGCAGGTTTGTGCTGCGGCCCTGCCGTTGCTAGGAGCTAACCCCGGCGGAAGCTTCGCTTTGTTTACGAGCCATCGCGCCATGGAAGCCGCTCGCCGTTGGCTGGACGGGCGCTTGGAGCGCCTGCTCCTGGTGCAGGGAGATGCGCCCCGATCGATCCTTCTAGAGCGCTTTCGGGCGGACGGGCGGGCCGTCTTGCTGGGCACCAGCAGCTTCTGGGAGGGCGTCGACGTGAGGGGACCAGCCCTCTCGCTGGTAGTGATCGATAAGTTGCCCTTCGCCTCGCCTGCAGAGCCGCTGCTAAAGGCGCGCCTGGACTGGCTGGAGGAACAGGGCCGCTCGGGATTTCGAGATCACCTGTTACCCAACGCGGTCATTGCCCTGAAGCAGGGCGTAGGGAGACTGATCCGCGACCACGATGACCGTGGGGTCCTGATGCTGTGTGATCCTCGCCTGCGCTCGCGTGGTTATGGCAAGCGGTTTTTGCGTAGCCTGCCGAGTATGACCACCACCTGCGTGATCGAGGACGCTGTGCGCTTCCTGCGCCAAGGCGCAGGCGAGGCGCCTGCGTTGCTGCGCGAACCTCTAGGCGAGGGATCAGAGTGAAGCTGCTCGCCATCGACACGGCGACCGACGCATGCACGGTCGCCCTCGCCATCGACGATCAGGCGCGCTGCGCGCATACCCATGAGCCGCGCGTACACGCGAAGCAGCTACTCGCCATGATCGATGAGCTCCTGCGGGAGGCGGACATGGCCTTGGGCGGACTCGACGGCATCGTGGTCGGCGTTGGGCCCGGCAGCTTCACTGGCGTGCGAATCGGTTGCAGCACTGCGCAAGGGCTCGCCCTCGCAGGCGACATCCAAGTGCTGCCGGTATCCAGCCTGGCCACGGTGGCCGCGCAGTTCGTGCCGCATCGCTTCGCCGAGGCAAGCCCCGAGCGCACAGCGCAGCGGGTCATCGTGGCGCAGGATGCGCGGATGGGAGAACTATACTGGGGGGCTTTCGAGCCCTCGCCGGCCGATGTGCTGAGCACGCGCGTAAGCGATCGCGCAGATCCGCCCGAGCGCTTGCTAGCGCGCGCGAAGGCGCTGAGCGACGGGGAAAAACCGCTCCTACTGGCGGGCACGGGCGCGCAGGCACACCCCAGCCTGCGCGAGTTGCTGCGTGTGCACGACACGTGTGCACCGGCCCTTCCGAGCGCTCGCGACGCCCTGGCACTGGGGGCTCGCGACTTGCTTCACGGCCCAGGCGGAGTGCCCCCCGAGCAGGCGCTACCGGTATACTTCCGCCCGCCGGTGTAGCCAGCGTAGGAGCCTACGCTTGCGACGGGACCGCATTGACGCAACATGAGCCGGACCCTGGGAGGGACCAAGCCAGTGGGTGACCAGCGCATTCTGATCGTCGAGGACGAACAGGCGATTCGAGAGATGACGGCGTTTGGCTTGCGTCGTGCCGGCTTCGAGGTGGCCCAAGCAGAAGACTGCCGCGGTGCCAGGTCTATGATCGCTGACAAGCAACCGGACCTGATTTTGCTCGACTGGATGCTGCCGGAGATGAGCGGACTAAAGTTCGTTCGTAGCCTCAAGAAGGACTCTAAGACCAGCGATATCCCTGTCATCATGCTCACGGCCCGCAGTCAAGAAGAAGATAAGGTCAAGGGGCTCGATAGTGGGGCTGACGACTACATCACCAAACCTTTTTCGGCGCGCGAGCTGAACGCACGCGTGCGGGCGCTGCTGCGGCGCGCGGCACCTTCCGGTGATGCGGAGGTCCTCAAGGCCGAAGCGCTGGAGCTAGACCTGCCTGGCCATCGGGTAACCGCGCACGGTAAGCCGGTGCAGTTGGGTCCCACCGAGTTCAAGCTCCTCAAGTTTTTCATGAGTCACCAGGATCGAGTGTACAGCCGCACACAGTTGCTCGATCGCGTGTGGGGCGGCAACGTATACGTGGAAGAGCGTACCGTCGACGTGCACATTCGACGCCTGCGTAAGGCCTTGTCGGAGCATGGCTGCGATAGCTACATTCAGACCGTCCGCGGCGCGGGCTATCGTTTCTCTGTGAAGACTGAGTAGCCTGTCTCGCCAACGATGATGCCGATGCGCTTTTGGATACTCGCTGCCCTGCGCATCCTTGCCGTGCTCGGCGCGCTCGCGGTGCTCGGCTCCTTGGTCGGCTACCCCCTGACCTGCATCATCGTGGGTCTCGCCTTGTACACGTGCTGGCATCTGGTCCAGCTCAAGCGCGTGACTCGCTGGCTTCAGCGCCAGCAGCCAGATCTCGACGAGGTGCCGGACGCGATTGGGCTCTGGGGTGAACTGGCAGCTCAATTGCGCGGCTTGGTGTATCGCGATCGCAGACGTGAGCGGCGATTCGAGACCATGCTGCGCGAGTACCAGGAGTCCACTGCAGCGATGCCAGATGCGTCGGTAGTGCTCAATGATGCGCGCGAGATTCTGTGGATAAACGAGGCGGCCTCTCGCCTGCTCGGCCTCGATGGTGAGCGGGATATCGGGCAGCGGCTAGACAACCTGATCCGTCGCCCGGAATTCGCCACGTATCTCACGCAGGAAGACGTGCGCGAGCCGTTGGAGATCGTATCGCCGATCAACAAGAAGACCAAGCTCGCCGTACACACTGTGCCCTTTGGTACGGGGCGACGCCTGCTTATGTTCCGCGATAACACGCGTCTGCATCAGCTGGAGAAAGTGCGACGGAAGTTCGTCGCCAACGCGTCGCACGAGCTGCGCAGTCCGCTCACGGTGATCACAGGCTACCTGGAGCAGATGAGCGACGATCCGGTGCGGGACTCCGACTGGGACATGCCGCTCGGCGAGATGCAGCGACAGGCCAGGCGGATGGCGGCCATCATCGACGACCTCCTCGAGCTCTCGCGGTTGGAATCCTCCGCACGGCTCGCTCGCTTCGAACCGGTGAGCTTGGGAGCGATGCTGCGAGATGTCGTGTCGGAGGCGGCTTCGCACGCACCAGAGCCTCCCCCAATTGAGCTCTCTCTGGAATCGGACCAGCACCTGCTCGGCGAAGAGCATGATCTACACAGCGTTTTCGCCAATCTGGTGATCAACGCGGTGAAGTACACGCCGAGCGATGGGCGGGTCGACGTCCGTTGGCGCGTCGTCGACGGCGTAGGGCAGGTCATCGTCGAAGACACGGGCATCGGCATTGCGCCAGAGCATGTGGTGCGCCTGACGGAGCGCTTCTACCGCGTGGACAAGGGTCGGGCCCGGCAGGCCGGCGGCACAGGCCTCGGGTTGGCGATCGCCAAACATGCGCTGCAGCGCCACGACGCCACGATCGAGATCGAAAGCGAGCTTGGGAAGGGCTCGCGGTTCTGCTGCCACTTCCCGTCTCGCCGAGTGAGCCAAGCGCATCCCGCCTCGACCACCCGGCGCTCCGCAGTCGCCGCCGACTGAGCACGTAGGGAACTCTTCCCGTTGCCACAAGTCCGTAACACTGTTCAACTTATTATGAATCGGACTTGAATTCTTCCTCACGATCGTATGCACTCTTACGGGTGAGGTGACGAAGAAGCAACCCACCGGCGGCGGTTGCCCCAATAAAGGCAAAAGGGTGAAGCGTGGATCAGCCAGATCTCGGGCATCACATCTCGCGCCAGTTCGACGAAGACCTTTCTGCACTGCGCCATCGCGTGTTGCACATGGGGGGCATGGTCGAGGCTCAAGTTGAGCGTTCTCTGCGCGCGCTATCCGACGGCGACGAACGTCTCGCGGCACAGGTATGTGCCGACGATCGTAAGATCAATCGCATGGAAGTAGTCCTCGACGAGGAGTGTCGGCGCATATTGGCTCTGCGCCAGCCTGCCGCTAGTGACCTACGCTTAGTCGTCGCGACGCTGAAAACAGTGACCGATCTTGAGCGGATCGGCGATGAGGCGCAAAAGATCAGTGAGGCGGCAGCGCGCTTGAGCGAGATTGATCGCAGCGGTCCGGTGTTCGACCGGCTGCAATCGCTCGGGCGTCAAATAATGACTATGGTGTCGGGTGTTTTGGACGCCTTTGCCCGCCTCGATGCACGCCATGCAATCTCGATTGCGCGACTCGATAAGGCGATCGATACGCAGCACGCGACGATTCGCGAGGACGCTACGGCCGCAATGATGGAGTTCCCGGCCGCCGTGCCCCAGCACCTCGACGCTATCTGGGCGTCCCGTTCGCTCGAACGTATCGGCGATCATGTGCACAACGTTTGTGAGCACGTCATCTTCATGGTGTACGGGCAAGACGTCCGTCACAGCGAACTTGCCGATCTCGACATGGCCCTCGAGGCCAGCAATGCCGATAGCGATCCAAGCGCCGACGGCGCGCCGCCAGGCTCCCGACCGAGCCCCCTACCCACCGCCTGAAACACCATCGTCACCTGACGACTATAATCTCGCGCGGATTCGACCGGGCCTAGTCCGGCACGTGGTGTCGTTGGAGGAGCCGATCCTGCTGCAATCGAGGCTGATTTTCGCGCTCGCCAATTTGGCGGTGGTGCTGCTTGTGGCGGGCTGTGGCTCGGGGCAGGGCGTGCGCGAGCATATCCATATCGTGGGTTCATCGACGGTGTATCCCTTCTCCACTGTGGTAGCAGAGCAGTTTGGCCAGAAGACGCCGTTCCCCACGCCTCTGATCGAGAGCACGGGCTCCGGCGGTGGCATCAAGCTGTTCTGCGCCGGTCTCGGATTCGAACACCCGGACGTGGTGAACTCCTCCCGCCGCATCAAGGCTAGCGAGGTCGCCGCCTGCGAACGCCGGGCCGTCAAGGATATCGTCGAGGTCAACATCGGCTACGACGGCATTGTGATGGGGCTATCGCGAGCCAACTCACCGCCTGCGCTCACGCGCGCACACATCTTCCTAGCGCTCGCCAAGCAGGTGCCCGACGGTGATCGGCTCATCGATAACCCCCATCGGCGCTGGAGCGATATCGATCCAGCCTTGCCCGCCTGGGAGATCCAGGTATTTGGCCCACCGCCAACCTCAGGGACGCGCGACGCGTTCGTCGAGATGGCGATGGAGGAGGGCTGCAAGCGCTCGGCGCTGTGGATTGCTGACCTCGCGCGCATGGACAGGCTTCGATTCCGCTCGCTCTGCCACGCCATGCGAGAGGATGGGCACTTCATCGAAGCGGGTGAGAACGACAACTTGATCGTGAAGAAGCTGAGCACCAACCCGCAGGCGCTCGGAATCTTCGGCTTCAGCTCCCTAGATCAGAACCTCGATCAGGTGCAGGCGGCACCGGTGGACGGCGTGACCCCGACCTTCCGCAACATCGCCAACGGGCGCTACCCAATTTCACGACCGCTATACTTCTACGTGAAGAAGAGCCACGTACGCCTGGTCCCCGGATTGCGTGAGTTCCTCGCCGAGTTCACGGGTGAGGATGCCGCTGGAGAGTTCGGCTACCTTTCCTACCGCGGACTCATTCCCTTACCCGATGGCCGCCGTCTCGATGTCGCGCGGCGTGCCGCCGAGCTGACGCCCTTGCGACTGTCGGATTCCTGATGATTCTATTCTTGCTCCTGACCGCGTTCGGCATCGCCGCGTACCGGATCGGTTCGCAGCGGGCCGTAAACGCTGTCGGTGGGCTGGATAAGACGCGCGAGTTGCATTCACGCCCCGGCTACTACGGGGCGCTTACGGCCCTTTGGTGCGTTGTTCCCGCGCTGCTGGTGGCTTTGATCTGGACCAGTCTGCAGCCCGTATTGCTCGACTCTATGCTGCTCGAGGGCCTGCCGGTTGGCGCCTCGGCGCTAAGCGAGGACGAGCGCAGCGCCCTCGCCACGAACGTGCGCCAGCTGGCAGCGGGACGGGAGATCTCCGCTGAGGTGACGCCCGCCCTCGAGGCCGCGGCTGCGCAATACCGCAACTGGCAACTCCTCGGGCAGATCGCCCTGCTCGTGACCGTGTTCGGCCTATCGACGTTGTTCGGTTGGCTCGTGGCCCAGCGGATCAATCCAGAGCTTCGCGCACGCAATCGCGTTGAGCAGCTCGTACAGGGTGTCTTGATTGCTTGTTCCAGCGTGGCGGTCTTCACAACGTTAGGGATCGTGTTGTCTGTTCTCCTGGAGGCCCTGCGATTCTTTCAATCGGTGCCGCTGACGGAGTTTCTCTTCGGTCTGGAATGGTGGCCAAGCCGGGAGGGGCAGGGCGGTGCGTCCGGTTCCTTTGGCGCGATACCCCTGTTCGCTGGGACCCTACTGATCTCCGCAATCGCCCTTGCGGTGGCCGTGCCAGTCGGCCTGATGTCAGCGATTTACCTAGCCGAATACGCAACCCCGCGGATGCGAGCCATCGCCAAACCCTTGCTCGAGATCCTGGCGGGTATCCCTACGGTCGTGTACGGCTTCTTCGCGGCCTTGACCGTTGCGCCGTTCATTCGGGATGTGGGCATGGGCATCGGTCTACCGGTGTCCTCCGAGAGTGCATTGGCCGCCGGGCTGGTGATGGGCATCATGATTATTCCCTTCGTTTCATCCCTATCGGATGACGTAATCTCAGCGGTGCCGCAGGGCATGCGCGACGGCTCCCTTGGCCTGGGGGCGACGAGTTCGGAAACGGTCATGCGTGTGGTCTTGCCCGCCGCCTTGCCAGGAGTGGTGGCCAGTGTCCTGCTGGCGTCGTCCCGGGCGATCGGTGAGACCATGATCGTCGTCATGGCGGCGGGCCTGGTTGCCAACCTCTCCGCCAACCCGTTGGAAGCCGTCACCACGGTGACGGTCCAGATCGTTACCCTGTTGGTAGGAGACCAGGAGTTCGACAGCCCGAAGACGCTCGCAGCCTTCGCCCTCGGGCTCGTGTTGTTCTTCGTAACATTACTGTTGAACGTGGTGGCACTGCAGGTTGTGCGTCGATACCGAGAACAGTATGAGTAGTTCGACCGTCGGGCAGCCCAAATCCACCGCTCCCCGGGCAGGGGCCATCGAGGGCCTGTTGGATCCGCAGGAGGCTGCGCGCCGGGTGCAGGCGCGTCTCCCCAAGCGCTATCGCGACGAGAAGCTGCTTCGCCTAGCCGGGGTTGCCTCCCTCACGGTCGGACTCGGCTTCCTAGTCATCCTGCTCAGCAGCGTGGTGCTCCAAGGCCTTCCTGCCTTTACCCAGACGCACGTGGCGTTGGACATTCGGTTCGATGAACACGTGCTCGTGCGGGATGGCGACAGTTCGCGCGAAATGCTCGCGCGGGCCTCCTACGGACGCCTCGTGCGCGATGCGCTGGACCGCATCTTTCCCGGTGAGTCGCGCCGTGATCGGCGCAGTCTCTATCGGCTCGTCTCCACCGGTGCTGCCTATCGCCTGCGCGATTACGTGCTGAGTCATCCGCAGGCGATAGGCACCGAGCGTCGCTTCTGGCTGCCTGCGGATGAGGAGATCGATCTACTGGTCAAGGGCTACGTCGACCGCGACGATGCCGCTACCCCCAGCCGCCTGTCCGATAAGGAGCTCGCGTGGGTCGATGAGCTCCAGGCCCAGGAGCGCATCAAGCGGCGCTTCAACCTGGCGCTGTTCAGTCGTGGCGACTCGCGCGATCCGGAACTCGCGGGCATCCTCGGGGCGACGATGGGGTCGGCGCTCACGCTGCTGGTCACTTTGCTAGTCTCCTTCCCCATCGGCGTGGCCGCGTCGATCTACCTAGAGGAGTTCGCGCCGAAGAACCGCATCACCGACATCATCGAGGTCAACATCAACAACCTCGCCGCGGTGCCCTCAATCGTCTTCGGTTTGCTTGGACTGGCCCTGTTTATCGATCTGTTCGGCCTGCCTCGCTCCGCACCCCTCGTAGGCGGTTTGGTGCTCTCCCTGATGACCTTGCCCACCATCATCATTTCGAGCCGTGCGGCACTGAAGACGGTGCCACCCTCCATCCGCGATGCTGCGCTTGGCCTAGGGGCCTCGAGAACGCAGGTGGTCACCCATCACGTGTTGCCGCTGGCGATGCCCGGTATGCTGACGGGCACGATCATCGGCATGGCGCGCGCCCTGGGTGAGACCGCACCCCTGCTGATGATTGGCATGGTGGCCTTCGTAGTAGATGTCCCCGCGAGCCTGACCGATCCCTCCACGGTGCTGCCGGTTCAGATTTACCTCTGGGCTGACAGTCCGGAGCGCGCCTTCGTCGAGCGCACCTCGGCGGCCATTATGGTCTTGCTTGTTTTCCTGATCGCGATGAACGGCGTCGCGGTGTACCTGCGCCGACGCTTCGAGCAGAGCTGACCTAATGCCCGATTCGACTGCGCAGGATGGACTCGGAAACACGGTTGGCACGCCGACTCTGTCCGATCCTTGGGTCTCGGCCAAGGGCGTGAACGTCTGGTACGGCGACAAACACGCGATCAAGAACGTTAGCCTCGACTTCGCCCAGCACCAGGTCATCGCCATGATCGGCCCTTCCGGCTGTGGCAAGTCGACCTTTCTGCGTTGCCTGAATCGGATGAACGACACGATCGAGGACTGTCGCGTGGAGGGCGATATCCGCCTCGATGGCAACGACGTTTACCACAAAGACGTCGATCCCGTGGCCCTGCGTGCGCGGGTAGGGATCGTCTTCCAGAAACCCAATCCGTTCCCGAAGTCCATCTACGAGAACGTTGCCTATGGCCCACGGATTCACGGGCTAGCGAGCGCTCGCGCGGAACTCGATGAGATCGTCCTTACAAGTTTGGAGAAGGCGGGGTTGCTAGGAGAGGTGAAGGATCGCCTGGACTCGCCCGGTACGGGGCTATCCGGTGGCCAGCAACAACGCCTGTGTATCGCGCGGGCGATTGCCGTGAGCCCGGAGGTGATCTTAATGGACGAGCCATGCTCAGCGCTCGACCCGATCGCAACGGCCCGGATCGAAGACCTCGTGGATGAGCTGCGCCAGAGCTACACGATCGCCATCGTGACGCACTCGATGCAGCAAGCCGCGCGCGTGTCGCAGCGCACGGCCTACTTTCATCTGGGCCATCTGGTCGAGGTGGGCGAGACGGATCGCGTCTTCACCAACCCTCAGCACAAGCTCACCGAGGACTACATCACCGGCCGGTTCGGCTGAGGCGAGCCGATCAGCGCGTCGATGAGGTCCAGGTAGATCGCCGTCAAGCGACCGATGTCCGGTACATCGATATGCTCGTCGATCTGATGAATGCTCGCGTTCACCGGGCCCAGCTCCACCACCTCGATTCCCGCCGGCGCGATAAAGCGTCCATCGGACGTACCGCCGCCCGTGTCCATCGTCGGCACGGTGCCCGTGTGCTTTGGTAGCACCTCACGCACGGCTTGGGCGAGTGCTCCCGCCTTACTGAGAAAGGGCGGTGATGCCGGATCATCCCAAACCAGTTCCATGTGCTCAGTGAGGCCGTGACGACCCAGGATCTCCAGCACCCGGTCTTGCAGCGATTCGACTGTCGATTCGGTGCTGTGGCGGAAGTTGAACACTACGTCGAGGTGTGCGGGGATGACGTTGCTGGCGCCGGTGCCCGCTTGGGCCTGTGCTATCTGGAAGCTCGTCGGCGGAAAGTACTCGTTGCCTTCGTCCCATCGCGTGGCGACCAGCTCGGCCAAGGCCGGTGCCGCCCCGTGAATGGGATTGCGTGCCTTGTGCGGGTAGGCCACGTGCCCTTGCTTGCCGATCACGCGGAGGCGGCCGGTGAGGGAGCCGCGTCGTCCAACGCGTACGATATCGCCCAACTTACCCTGAGAGGAGGGCTCACCGATCACGCACCAGTCGATCCGTTGGCCGCGTTGCTCGAGGGTCTCGATCACTCGGCGCGTGCCGTCGCGGGCAGGCCCCTCTTCATCGCTCGTGAGCAGGAGCGCAAGGCGCCCGCGACCGCCCGTGTGCGCGATCCAAGCCTCGAGGGCGGTGACCATGGCAGCGACGCCAGACTTCATGTCCGCCGCGCCCCGCCCATACAGTCTTCCGTCGCGTACCGTTGGCTCGAAGGGTGGACTGCTCCAGCGATCCAGAGGACCGGTGGGCACCACGTCCGTATGGCCGGCGAAACAGAGCACCGGCCCGTCAGCTGGCGTGGCTTCATCGCCGGGGTGAACGGCCCATAGGTTGCTCACCTCGCCGAAGGGCAGGTCTTGCACTTCGAAGCCCAGGGTTCGCAAGCGCTCGCCGATCAGCGCCTGGCAACCGGCGTCCTCTGGAGTGATCGACGGTCGAGCGATGAGCTCGCGGGTGAGGGCGAATGCCGCGTCCTGGAGCGCTTGGACAGTTGTGCGGCTCATGTTGTGCGCAGCAGTTCGTTGAGGCCGACCTTGGCACGCGTCTTCGCATCCACCCGCTTCACGATGACGGCACAGGCCAGGGAGTAGCGCCCGTCCGGCGCAGGCAAAGCCCCAGGAACGACCACCGCGCCCGGGGGCACCTCCCCGTAGCTCACCTCGTCGGCCTCGCGGTCGTAGACGCGTGTGCTCGCGCCAATGAACACGCCCATCGCGATCACCGCCCCTTGGCGCACGCGCACGCCCTCCACGATCTCCGATCGCGCGCCGATGAAGCAGTCGTCTTCGATGATCGTCGGCGCTGCTTGGAGGGGCTCTAGGACGCCGCCGATACCGGCGCCTCCCGACAGGTGTACGTTGCGCCCGATCTGTGCACAGGAGCCTACGGTCGCCCAGGTGTCGATCATGGAGCCCTCGCCGACGTAGGCGCCTAGGTTGACGTAGCTCGGCATGAGGACGACGTCGGGACCCACGTACGCGCCGCGGCGGACCACCGCTTGAGGCACGACCCGCACCGCGTCACGGCGAAAACGACCCTCGTCGTAATCCTCGTATTTCAACGGCACCTTGTCGTAGTAGCGACTGACGCCGTCGTCAGTCACGGCGTTGTCCCGGAGACGGAAGGACAAGAGCACGGCTTTCTTCAGCCACTCGTTGACGCGCCAGCCATCGTCAATCGGCTCGGCCACGCGCACGCGGCCCTCGTCGAGACCATCGAAGACCGATTCGACGGCCTCTACCAGTGCGGGGTTTGCATTCGCAGGGGTGATTTCCCCGCGGTGTTCAAAGGCGTCTTCGATCAGCTGTCGCTGTGCTTCCATTGGGTACGTTTTCCTAGGCGGCGTGCGCAATCGGCGCGACGCGTTGCGTCATGGATGGATCAAGAGATATCGAGCAAGGCGCGTAGGCGCTGCAGGGCCTCGGCGCACTCGTCCCTCGCGGGGACCAGGGAGATGCGCACGCGATCTGCCCCCGGCGTGCGGCCCGAGAAGGGATCCGGGCGCGCCATGTAAGCGCCTGGCAAGATACGTAGCGCCTGACGTCTCCAGGCTTCGCGAGCAAAGCGTTCGGCGTTGATCGGCGGTCGTCCCCAGAGGTAGAAGCTGGCGGCGGGCGTGCTGGCGTCGAAGGCGAGCGGCAGGTGATCGCGGGCCAGGGCAAATTTCTCACGGTAGGCGGCACGGTTGCTCCGCACGTGGGCCTCATCCCCCCAGGCCGCGATGCTCGCCCGTTGGGTCGGCAGGGGCATGGCGCAACCGTGGTAGGTGCGATAGCGACGGAAGGCGCTGATCAAGTTCGCATCGCCGGC
This sequence comes from Pseudomonadota bacterium, assembly GCA_039193195.1. Taxonomy (NCBI): domain Bacteria; kingdom Pseudomonadati; phylum Pseudomonadota; species Pseudomonadota bacterium. The sequence goes on along the minus strand of JBCCWS010000012.1, from coordinate 116,234 downwards.
GACGAAACCGCTGCGCAAGCCCGGCAAGTTGGAGCGTTTGGAGAGCGAATGGAAGACGGCGCAGCGGGCGAAGGTGTGCTCGCCCAGGCTGTTGGCTGCAGCCAACAGCCCCGCTGGCGGCGTCGCCTCGTCCAGGTAGAGTTCGCTGTAGCACTCATCGCTGAAGATGACAAAGTCGTGGCGATGGGCGAGTTCGATAGCATCCCGCAGGGTGGCGAGATCGGCTACGGCGCCTGTGGGGTTCCCAGGCGTGCACAGCACCAGAACCTGGCAGCGCCGCCACACATCGTCCGGGACGCGCTGCAGATTGACGCCCCAGGCATCCTCGGCCTCCAGGGGCAGGTACCACGGCTGAGCGCCTGCGAGTAGGGCGGCGCCCTCATAGATCTGGTAGCCCGGATTGGGTACGACCACTGTCGGTCGCTGACCAGCACTCGTATCCAGGGTTGCCTGCAGGCAGGAGAACAACCCCTCGCGCGTTCCGCAGACCGGAATCACTTGAGCTTCGGGATCGACGTCAGGCAATGCGAAGCGCCCTTGTAGCCAGTTGGCGATCGTCTCACGCAGTGCCGTCAGGCCTGGGGTAGTCGGGTAGCGCGTGAGCTCGTGGAGGTGGGCCCGTAGGCGCTCGACTACGAAGTCCGGCGCCGCGTGCTGGGGCTCGCCAATGGCCAGGGAGATCGGCCGGAGTGCGGCGGGCGGGTTCACCCCAGCGAGCAGTTTCCCTAGGCGTTCGAAGGGATAGTCATGAAGCTCGGCCAGGCGGGGATTGCCCGTCGGACCCACGCTGCCGTCGTGGGTCCCAAGATCCTCAGGCACCCGTTCCCCGCGCGCGCTGTTGGGCGTCGTCCGGCTCGTGCAAGGCGCTTAGCAAAAGCTCCTTCAACTGAGCGCAAGCGGCGTCGGTCAAGGGAGCGCCCGCTTCGTCCGTAAGGATGAATACGTCTTCGGCGCGCTCGCCGATGGTGGAGATCTTCGCCGTGTGCAGCTGGACCCGCGCCTCGCGCAGGGCCGTGCCGGCGTCGAACAGCAGCCGCGGGCGATCCGGTGCAACTAGTTCCATCACCGTATGTCCGGCCCGTGCATCGATCGCGAACTCGATGCGGGTTCGGGTGGAGAACAAGCGCACCCGGCGCGGCGTCTTGCGCGACACCGCGGGTTCGAGGCCATCGCGGGCCATCGCTTCGCGCAGGCGTTGTTCCAGCTCGCTAACGCGACCAGCATCGTCCAGGGTCTTGCCGCTCTCATCCAATACGACGTAGGTGTCGAGGCTTGCCTGGTTGGCCACGACCGTGAGGCGAGCTTCGAGCACATTTAATCCCAACTCTGCGAACACGGCGGTGGAGCGGGCGAAGTTGGCCGGCGAGTAGGGCTGGTAGATCAGCACGCCCGTGCCGCCGCGCTTTGGTTCGCGGGCCACGGCGATCAACGACTCCGCGCCGTCCATCGCCAGCGGCGCCAGGCGATTGCTGTGCCAGATGACCTCCTGGGGCGAGTGGCGCAGGAAGTACTCGTCCGTGAAGCGATTCCACACGCTGTCGATAGCCGCGGGCTCCAACCCGCCCTCAAGCAGCTGCTCGCGAGCGGCCGCCTGCGTCTGATCGATCAACTCCTCGCGATCGATGGGGTTCTCTAGGCCTCGTCTGAGGGCGCGTCGCGTGGCCTGGTGCAGCTCGCGGAAGAGCGAGGCCTTCCAGGAGTTCCAGAGCTTGGGGTTGGTGCCGCGCACGTCCGCGACCGTCAACACGTAAAGGTAATCGAGGTGGGTTTCGTCACCGACCACCGAGGCGAACTCGTGTAGCACCTCCGGATCGCTAATGTCCTTCTTCTGCGCGGTCACCGACAGGAGCAGGTGGTGGCGAACCAACCAGGCCACGAGCCGCGCGTCGTAGCGCGGCAGCCCAAGCTCTAAGCAGAATGCCTCCGCGTCCACGGCGCCCAGCTCCGAGTGGTCGCCGCCACGGCCCTTAGCAATGTCGTGGAAGAGAGCGCCGAGGTAGGCGATCTCCGGCTTGGGCAGGGCCTGCATGATCTCGCTGACGTCTGGGAACTCTGCGTCGAAGCGCGAAAGGGCCAGGCGGCGCAGATTGCGCAGGACGAACAGCGTGTGCTCGTCGACCGTGTAGGTATGGAAGAGGTCGAACTGCATGCGTCCGACGACGCGCCCGAAGGCGGGAATGTAGCGCCCGAGCACGCCGAGGGCGTTCATGCGTCGCAGTTCGCGGGTGACCCCCTCGGGAGCACGTAGCAGCTGGACGAACATTCGGTGGTGGCGCGGGTTCTGGCGGAACTCCTCGTCGATCAGGTGCAGGTGCTTGCGCACGGAGCGGATCGTGCTCGCGCTGATCCCGCGCAGGTGGTAGTGCTGCTGCATGATCAGAAACATCTCGAGCAGCGCCGAGGGCTCCTGCGCGAATACGCCCTCGTGGCGTACCCGCACGTAGTCCCGGTGGATCTCGAAGCGCTCGTTGATGGGCGTTGGAGCCTGGTCGGCTCCCGCGTCGATGATCGCCTCGCGAAGCATTTGCAGCAGCATGTCGTTCAGGCGCGAGAGCTCCTTCACGGTGCGGTAGTAGCGCTGCATGAACTGCTCGACGGCGAGCGTGTAGCTGGCGTCCTCGTAACCAAACATCTTAGCTAGGCGAGTCTGTAGGTCGAAGAGTAGGCGGTCTTCGCGGCGGCCGCTGGCCAAATGCAGCGCGAAGCGGATGCGCCAAAGGAATCGCTGCCCGGAGAGCAGGGCTTGGTACTCGTCCGGAGTCAAAAAGCCCTGATCCGCGAGCTGATCTAGGGTGTGGGTATTGAAGTGGCGCTGTGTCACCCAAGCGACCGTTTGGATATCGCGCAGGCCGCCGGGGCTGCCCTTGACGTTAGGCTCTAGGTTGTATGCCGTGTCGTGGTAGCGCGCGTGACGTTGGGCCTGTTCCTCGGTCTTGGCTTCGAAAAACCCAGCGGAGGGCCACATGCGCGCTGGGCTGATGGCCTCCTGCATGCGCGCGAAATGCTCGGATGAACCGGCTAGCCAACGCGATTCCATCAGTGCTGTGAGCACCGTGACGTCGCATCGAGCCTCGCGCTCGCAATCGCGCACGGTGCGGATGCTGTGGCCGACTTCCAGGCCGATATCCCACAGGGTCGTGATCATCTGGCTGATCGGGTCCTGCTTGTCCTTGGGCGAGGCGCCGTCGGGCAGCAGGAGCATGATGTCGATGTCGGAGCAGGGGTGAAGTTCGCCGCGGCCGTAGCCGCCGACCGCGATGAGTGCGATCGGCATCTCGCAGGACTCGAAGACGCGCTGCCAGACGCGGGTAAGCACTTCGTCCACCAGCGCCGCGCGCCCGCGGACCAGGGACTCGATGCTATCGCCCGCCTCAAAGCGCCGATTGAGCTCACTATGGCCGAATTCCAGGGCCTCGCGAAACAGGGCAATCGCCTCCTGATGCTTCGCCCCGGCGGCGCGATTGAGCGTGTCTCGTGGCAACCATGTCACGGTGCCCTCGCCGGCGAGGGTGCTGGCGGCAAGGCCCGGTTCGGCGGAGTACAGCGGCGCCATGGGTCAGATGTCGCCAGCGGATCCGAGCGTCAGGACCTCGAAGCCGTCGTGGGTGACGAGCACCGTGTGCTCCCACTGGGCGGAGAGGGAATGGTCCTTGGTGACCACGGTCCAGCCATCGGGGAGCAGGCGTACGTGGCGCTTGCCTGCGTTCACCATCGGCTCGATGGTGAAGGTCATGCCCTCTTCGAGAGTGACCCCGGCGCCGGGCTTACCGTAGTGCAAGACCTGCGGTTCCTCGTGGAAGATGCGGCCAATCCCGTGACCGCAGTATTCGCGAACGATGGTGCAGTTCTCTCCCTCCACATAGGTTTGGATCGCGTGACCGATGTCACCCAGGGTGGTGCCGGGACGGACTAGCTCGATGCCGCGGCGCATGCCCTCGTGGGCGACCTTCGACACCCGATCGGCGATCACCGTGGGTTTTCCCACGTAGAACATACGACTCGTATCGCCGTGGAAGTTGTCTTTGATCACCGTGATGTCGATGTTGACGATGTCGCCCGCCCGTAACTTCTTGTTGGACGGGATGCCGTGGCACACCACGTGATTGACTGAGGTGCAGATGGATTTCGGAAATCCCTTGTAGTTAAGGGGCGCTGGAATGGCCTCCAGCTCATCGGTGATGTAGCGATGGCATATTTCGTTGAGCTCATCCGTGGTTACGCCTGGACTGACGTGCTCACGGACCATGTCTAGCACCTGCGCAGCGGCTGCTCCCGCCGCACGCATTTTTTCCTGATCTTCCGGGGACTTGATGCTTATCGCCATATTGGGACTTGGGTACCGAACCGATTGTCGCTGAGGGGATTCCGTGCTATAAAGCGCCCGCCATTTTGGCATAGCAGCAACTGGTGGCTCCAGCAGCTACCAATACTTCTCACACACGTCGTCACACTCCGGTTGGGTGCCCTACCGATCCGCTTGGGATCCGCGGGTTTCCGGGTGGGGCGTGTGGAGGCCTAACCCGGAGAAAAATCAGATGACTACTCCCTCCATGCGTCAGATGCTGGAGGCCGGTGTGCATTTTGGCCACCAGTCTCGCTACTGGAACCCGAAGATGGCTCCGTACATCTTTGGCGAACGCAACAAGATCCACATCATCAACCTCGAGCGCACGTTGCCCCTGTACCAGGAGGCGGCGGGCTTTGTGAAGAACATGGTGTCCAACGGCGGCCGGGTCATGTTCGTTGGCACCAAGCGGGCCGCTCGCGACACGATCGCCCGAGAAGCGGCACGCTGCGACATGCCCTTCGTATCTCATCGTTGGCTCGGCGGCATGCTCACCAACTTCCGTACCGTGCGCCAGTCGATCAAGCGCCTGAAGGAGCTTGAGACCCAGCTCGAGGACGGCACTTTCGATCGCCTCGCGAAGAAGGAAGCCCTCAACCGCCGCCGCGAGCTCGAGAAGCTCGAGCGCAGCCTGGGCGGGATTAAGGATATGCCGGGTCTTCCCGACGCCCTTTTCATCGTGGATGTCGGGCACGAGACCATCGCCCTCAACGAGGCGCGCAAGCTGAACATCCCCGTGGTCGGCGTGGTGGACACGAATTGCTCCCCGGAGCGCGTGGACTACCCGATCCCCGGCAATGACGACGCCATGCGCGCCATTGAGCTTTACACCATGGGCATCGCTGACGCGGTGCTTGAGGGCCGCGAGTCCTCGCCGGCGCTCGACCTCGGTGGCGAGGACGACTTCGTTGAGCTCGACGAGGATGGCAAGCCACGCAAGGCCGCTGACACCGGTCGCCGGGAGGCCCGTGGTCGAGGCAACAACAAGCGTCGCAGTGCCAGCGGTGGCGGCGCGCGTCGCGCAGCGCCCAGCGCGGAGCCCACGCCAGCACCGGCGCCAGCGGCAGCGCCAGCGAGCGATGCCCCGGCGGAGGCGCCGGCGGCGGTAGCGCAAGACCCGGGCGGCGACGACACGAGCGCTTAGCTACGTCGTCACGCCTGCTGCCTGCGCGCAGTCGGGGCCGACCGAGGCGTCGGCCGGGCGCGGGACGAGACAACTCCACTCCGGGCCGCCGTAGCATCGGCGGCACGGCATCTTTGGCCCCAGCTGAGGAATATCAGGACATGAAGATCAGCGCTGACATGGTGCGCCAGCTCCGGGAGCGTACCGGCGCCGGCATGATGGAGTGCAAGAAGGCACTGGTGCAGACCGAGGGCGACCTCGATGCTGCCGCCGAGAACCTGCGCAAGGCAGGCATTGCCAAGGCCGACAAGAAGGCCGGCCGCGTCGCTGCCGAGGGCGTCATCGCCGCGGCCGTGGCCGAGGGTGGCAAACAGGCCGTGCTCGTGGAAGTGAATAGCGAAACCGACTTTGTCGGCAACGGCGATGACTTCCGTGGGTTCGCTAATACGGTTGCCAGCGTCGCCTTGGGCCTAGGCTCCGAGGATGTTGAAGCCCTTGCTGGCGCGGACTTCTCGGACGGCAAAACCGTCGACGAGGCACGCCGAGAGCTGACCGCTCGCGTAGGTGAGAACATCACCATTCGCCGCATCTCTCGCGTCAGCAGTGACGGCCAAATCGCCCATTACTCCCACGGCGGTCGGATCGGCGTGCTGGTGGCCTACGAGGGCGGCGACGAGCAGCTTGGTCAGGACCTCGCGATGCACGTTGCGGCCGCTAAGCCCCAATACCTGGATGAGTCCGCGGTTCCCGGCGATACGCTCACCAAGGAGCGGGAGATTCTGATCGCTCAGGCCGAAGGCTCCGGCAAGCCCGCCAACATCATCGAGAAGATGGTGGAGGGGCGCCTGCGCAAGTTCCTCGGTGAGATCACCCTCATGGGTCAGCCCTTTGTGAAGGACCCAGATATGTCGGTGAAGAAGCTGGTCGCCGCTGCCAAGGCTACGGTCGGCGCCTATCAGCGCTTCGAGGTGGGTGAGGGTATCGAGAAGGGCGGAGACGACTTTGCCGCCGAGGTGGCTGCCCTTAGCGGCAGCAATTGATAGGCGCGTTTCAGGCCCCTAAGGAGCTGCCGACTGGATGAGTGCTAGCAGTCCCCTGATCTTCCGTCGCGTGCTGCTAAAGCTGAGCGGCGAGGCACTGCTCGGCAGTGTCGACTACGGCATCGACCCCGCGGTGCTAAAGCGCATCGCCGGGGAGATACACGACGTGGTGTCGCTGGGGTTGCAGGTGGCTGTTGTCATCGGCGGCGGTAATATCTTCCGCGGCGCGGGCTTGGCCCGCGCCGGTATGGACCGGGTGACCGGCGATCACATGGGAATGCTCGCCACCGTCATTAACGCCCTGGCAATGCAGGATGCCCTCGAGTCTTGCGGGGTCACCGCTCGAGTCATGTCCGCGATTCGCATCAACGAGGTGTGCGAGGACTACATCCGCCGCCGGGCGATTCGGCATCTGGAGAAGGGGCGGGTTGTGGTGTTCGCTGCGGGCACGGGAAACCCGTTCTTCACCACGGATACGGCGGCCAGCCTGCGGGCGACGGAAATCGGGGCCGACCTGCTGATGAAGGCGACCAAGGTCGATGGCGTGTACTCGGCGGACCCCGTGACCACGCCAGATGCGAAGCACTACCCACGCCTGTCCTTTAACCAGGTGCTTGCGGACGACCTACGCGTCATGGACACCACGGCGATCGTGATGTGTCGTGAACACAACTTGCCCCTGCGCGTGTTCAATCTGCACAATCCCGGGGGCCTTGAGCGCATCGTCCGCGGCGAGGATGTGGGGACGCTGCTGACCAATGACCCGCGGTAGCTGACGACTAGCGATCTGGCGACGCAGTCCTTGATGTGTCAAGGATCACGCGCCTGGAGTGACGAATGATCGATGACATTCAGAAAGACGCCGCCGAACGCATGGCTAAGAGCGTCGAAGCGCTGCGTTCGGACCTGAAAAAGATCCGAACCGGTCGGGCTCACCCCAGCCTGCTGGACGGGCTGAGTGTGGACTATTACGGCGCCAGCGTGCCCCTCAACCAGGCCGCGAACGTCGCCGCCGCTGATTCGCGCACGCTTACCGTAACTCCCTTCGACAAGAACATGGTGTCGGTGATCGAGAAGGCGATCATCGATAGCGACCTCGGCCTCAATCCCTCGAGCGCGGGCACGGTGATTCGCGTACCTCTACCCGCCCTGACCGAAGAGCGGCGTAAGCAGATGACGCGCCTTGTCCGCCAGGAAGCGGAGGCAGCGCGAGTGGCTGTGCGCAACATCCGACGCGACGCCAACCAGGACTTTAAGGAGCTCGCCAAGGAGAAGGAGATCACCGAGGACGACGAGCGTCGGGCCCAGGAAGAGACGCAGAAGCTCACCGACAAGTACGTCGCGCAGATCGACGATGTACTGTCGGAGAAAGAAGCCGAGTTGATGGAGGTCTGACCGGTGAGTACGCCGGCCAGTGCAGCCAACGCACCCCTACCTCGCGAGCCGGGTGGGCTCCCGAAGCACGTGGCCATTATCATGGATGGAAACGGGCGTTGGGCCACGAATCGTTCCCTACCACGTAGCGCGGGTCACCGAGCCGGCGTGAAAGCCACCCGAGCAGTGGTGCGGGCGTGTGCCGATCGTGGCGTAGAAGCGCTCACGCTGTTCGCGTTTTCAAGCGAGAACTGGGAGCGGCCGCGCCGCGAGGTGGGCCTCCTAATGACTTTGTTTGCTGAGGCCTTGCGCAGCGAGATCGCAGAACTGGATCGCAACGGCGTACGCCTGGAGTTTGTCGGCAACCGCGAAGCGCTCAACCCCCAGCTGCGCAAGCTGATGTTCGAGGCTGAGCAGACCACGCTCAACAACGCGGGCCTGCGCCTTGTCGTGGCGGTTTCCTACGGTGGGCGCTGGGACTTGGCACAGGCGGCCAAGCAGCTCGCCATCGACGTGAAAGACGGCAAGCTCGACGCGGAGCAGATCGGTGAAGAACACCTTCAAGAGCGCCTCGCGCTGGCCCAGCTGCCGGACCCAGACCTGTTCATCCGGACCGGTGGCGAGCGTCGCGTGAGCAACTTCTTGCTCTGGAATTTGGCGTATACGGAGCTGCATTTCACCGACTGCCTCTGGCCCGATTTCGATGCGACCGCCCTCGATGAAGCCCTCGAGTTCTTCGCGCACCGCGAGCGGCGCTTCGGCCGTCTAGTCGGTCAGGCACCTGGCGCGTAGGCGGCGCGCTCGCCCGCCCATGGTGCGCTCGCATCGCCATTGCCGAGTGATTAGGCGGTGCTGATCAAGCGCGCACTCACCGGCATCGCGCTCGCTACGGCCGTGGGCGCGAGCATCCTACTCGGGCCGCGCTGGTCCGCGGTCGCGGTAATCGGGTTGCTGGTGCTCGCGGGCGCCTGGGAGTGGGCGGCGCTGATCGACCGGCGGGTTGGCCAGATTCATCGGGCGCTTTATGTGGCGATAATTGCGCTCGCCATGAGCCTTGCCTGGTTCGCCACGGCGCGGGATCCCGGCGTGGGGATCGTCATTTGGTGGATCGCAGCAGTGTGGTGGTCCCTCGCCTTGGTCATCGTGTTGAGGGCTGGGGTTGATGGCATCGATGAGGCAGCGCGGGCGCCGGAGCAGCGCACCCGCTGGCAGCGCTGGGCGGTCGCGTTAGCGGGGGCGCTTTGCTTGGTGCCGGCGTGGTTGGGCCTCGGCGCGGTACACGCGCAATCGTCCGGCGGCTGGGCCATGTTGACGATCATCGGCCTCACGGTGGCGGCGGACATTGGGGCCTACACGATCGGCCGCATCTTCGGTCGACACCGGCTCCTGCCGCGGGTGAGTCCAGGCAAGACGCTGGAGGGCCTTTTGGGCGGCGTCGTCTGGACCCTTGCAGTCGCCGCGACCCTGCTGCTGTTGCCCGTCTATACACCGCCGGCGGTCCTCCTCGCGGCGGTCGTCATTGCGCTTGTTTCCGTGCTCGGGGATCTGACGGTCAGCCTGTTCAAGCGGCGTGCGGGTGTTAAGGACAGCGGTACCTTGCTGCCGGGCCACGGCGGCGTGTTGGACCGCATCGACAGCTTCTGTGCCACCGCTCCCGCCTGGGCGCTATGGCTTGCGCTGGCGGGTGGTGCAGCGTGAGGACGGTGGTGCGCACTGGAACCAACACCAGGGGCGGCGGGTCTGAATCAGGCGACCAGGGCCCGGTCGCGCCTGAGGACGCCTTATACTGTCGCGTTTGCGCGACGGGCAGCGCGGTCGCATCTGCGAGTAAGAAACGGTCTCGAGTAACACGATGACGATACTCACCTACGTCTTTGCGTTCTTGTTCGCGGTTGGCCTGCTGGTCGCCGTGCACGAGTACGGTCATTACTGGATGGCACGGCGCCTGGGTTTCAAGGTGCTGCGGTTCTCCGTTGGCTTCGGTAAGCCTTTGTTTCGCCGTGTTGCCGGCGCCGATAGAACGGAGTACGTGCTGGGCAGCCTTCCGCTCGGCGGCTACGTGAAGATGCTCGATGAGCGAGAGGGCCCGGTCGCCGAGCATGAGGTGCACCGGTCCTACAACCGGCGGCCGCCTTCCTACCGCATCGCAGTGCTCTTTGCCGGGCCGGCGGCGAATTTCCTGTTCGCCATCGCAGCGTTCTGGCTGATCTTTCTGGTGGGCATGCCCGGCCTGCGGCCCTTCGTCGGTGCCACCGACGCGGGTACGCCGGCGGCCGAGGCCGGCCTCCAAGTGCAGGATCTGATCCTCGCCGTGGACGGCAACGATGTGCAGACCTGGGAGGGAACGCTGCTCGCCATCTATCGCACCGTCCTCGATAACGGCGAGGTTCCCCTGACGGTCGAGCGATACGCTTCCGGAGCGCGCGATTCGGTGGTGCTCCGGCCAACTGCGTCATTGCGCGAGCTCACGCGGCCTGGTGAGCTACTGCCCGGACTCGGGCTCAACGTGTGGATTCCCGATGTTCCGCCGATCATCGGCGAGGTGCCGAGCGATGGGCCCGCGGCGAGCGCTGGCGTGCTGCCTGGTGATCGGATCCTCGCGGTCGGCGATGCACCGGTGGACGTTTGGAGCGATTTCGTCGATCAGGTGCGGCCGTTCCCCGGTCGCAGCACCTCGCTCACGGTGGTGCGGGCCGACGGCAGTGAAGCCGTCCTGGCCATCACCTTGGGCGAGCAGATGGATGGCGAAGAGCGCGTAGGTTACGCCGGCGTCGCGGCATCGCCACTTTCGTCGGAGACGATCGATCAGCTGTGGTCGCAGCAGCGCTTTGGGCCCGTAGTCGCGGCCCGCAACGCAGCGGCCAAGACCTGGGAGATGACCAGTCTGACCCTCGATCTGTTTCGGCGCATGCTGTTCGGACAGGTCTCCGTGGAGAACCTTTCCGGCCCGATCAATATCGCGGTCTACGCCGGTGATACCTTTCGCAGCGGGTTCGTCGACTTCGTCCGCTTCTTGGCGCTGGTCAGCGTCAGCTTGGGCCTGATCAACCTGATGCCCGTTCCCATGCTGGACGGCGGTCAAATCGTCTTCACGGCAATCGAGGGAGTTCGTGGCAGTCCGCTGTCTGATCGCGTCCAGCTCCTCGGGCAGCAGGTGGGGATCTTCGCCGTGCTCGCTCTCATGACCCTCGCCCTGTACAACGACCTGTCGAGGCTTATCGGATGATGCATTGGCTCGCGCCAAGGAAGGCGAGGGCGCTGTTCGGTTGCCTCGCGATCGGCTGGCTCGCGTGCTTTTTCGTACCTGCCTATGCTCAGGTCGCAGCGAATGCCAACTTCACCGTGCAGGACTTGCGCGTCGAGGGCTTGCGTCGCATCTCTGAAGGCACCGTGTACAACTACCTGCCGATCAACATCGGAGATCAACTAAACCCCGTCCGTCTGCGCGAGGCCTTTCGGGCGCTCTACGCGCAGGGGTTCTTCGATGGGATTGAGTTCCGCCGCGACGGCAACACGCTAGTGGTGGTGGTACGCGAGCGGCCGTCGATCGCCTCCTTCGACATCAGCGGCAACGAGGACATCAAAACTGAGGATCTCCTCGGGTCCCTGCGCGAGGTCGGCCTCTCCCCTGGCCGTTCCTTCGATCGCTCCGTTCTCGACAGCGTGACCCAGTTTCTCACTCAACAGTACTTCGAGCGTGGCAAGTACGGGGTCACAGTCGATACCTCCGTAACCGACCTGCCGGACAACCGAGTAAGCATTCAGGTGTTCGTCGAAGAGGGCGTGCGCGCACGCATTCGACAGATCAATATCGTTGGAAACGACAACTTCAAGGACACGGAGCTGCTGGATGAGTTCCAGCTGAGCACGCCCACACTGCTCTCGTTCTTGAACAAACGCGATCGCTACGCGCGCGAGGCCCTACAGGGCGACCTCGAAAGCCTGCGCTCCTTCTACATGGACCGCGGCTTTGCTTCCTTCGAAATCGAGTCCACTCAGGTGGCGATCTCCCCCGACAAGCAGGACATGTTCATCACGGTGAACATAGAGGAAGGTGAACGCTACACGATCTCCGAAGTGCGCATGACCGGCGATTTAGTGGTGCCGGAAGAAGACCTCCTGAGCCTTGTCCTGTCGAAGCCAGGCGAGACCTTCTCGCGCAAGCAGGTCACGCAAAGCACTGAGTTGATGGGCTTTCGCTTGGGCCAAGAGGGCTATGCGTTCGCCAACATCAACCCGATTCCCGACATAAACCCGGAGACTCGCGAAGTCGCCATCAGTTTCTTCGTTGAACCTGGCAAGCGGGTGTACGTGCGTCGTGTGAACTTCAACGGCACGACGACAGTGGACGATGATGTTTTTCGCCGCGAGATGCGTCAGTTGGAAGGGGGCTACCTATCCAACGTGCAGCTAGAGCGCTCTGAGCAACGCGTTCGTCGCCTGCCGTTCGTCACCAACGTGTCGACGGAGACCGTGCCGGTGCCGGGGTCAGACGACCTGGTAGACGTGGAGATGGAAATCGAGGAAGGCCTGCCGGGGCAGTTCGGTGGCGGTATCGGTTTCTCGGGCACGCAGGGCATTCTTCTAAACGGCAACTTCACCCACACCAACTTCCTCGGCCGCGGCACTCGTCTCGCTGCCGACCTCAACTTGGGCCAGTTCGTGACCTCAGCGCAGGTCTCCCATACCAACCCCTATTGGACCAAGGACGGCGTCCAGCTAACGCTAGGCTTGGGTTATCGCGATTCCACGCAGTTCATCATCGGTGCTTCGGACTTCTCGACCGAGACGATCAATGCCAGCTTTGAATTCGGTGTGCCAATCTCCGAGTTCGGATTCTTCCGCTACGGATTGGCGTATCAGAGCGCCGATCTCGTCACCGGCCAGTTCAGCGCCGAGCAGGCCCGTGCCTTCGTGCTCAACAACGGCGACACCTTTGAAGTGGCCGACGGATTTTTCGGTACTACCTTCCGCACCATCGAGGCCTTCCTTGGTTGGGGGCGCGACACCCGCAACCGGGTCATCTTCGCAACGCGCGGCAGTCGCCAGCGTCTGACCCTCGGTGTAACGGCGCCCGAGGTTAGCGACGTGGAGTACGTTACCGCCCGCTACGACTACCTCAAGTACATCAATCTGCCTGGTCGTTGGGGTATTCGAGCGAACGCGGAGCTCGGCTACGGGGAACCGCTCAATGACACTACCGACCTGCCGCCGTTCAAGAACTTCTTCGCCGGTGGACCCGGGTCTGTGCGCGGCTATCGAAACGGATTCCTAGGGCCGCGCGACTCGTTCAACAACCCCTACGGCGGTAATGTCAAGGTGGTGGGCAACCTAGAGCTGCTGATCCCGACGCCAGAGAACTTCGGCGACAGTACGCGATTTGCCCTGTTTTACGATATCGGCAACATCTTCTACGAAGGCGACACTGATTTCTGTACGGCCCGAGCTGACAATGGCAATCTAGTGGGTACGTCCTGCAGCACGCCAAGCGCCACCCGGGCGGACTTTGGGTTCGATCTGAATGAGCTACGGAGTTCGGTCGGTATCGGCGTCGAATGGCTGGCGCCCCTCGGCACCTTCCGATTCAGTCTCGCCGTGCCGCTCAACGCGGGCCCTCTCGACGAGGTCGAGCGTTTTCAGTTCTCCGTGGGTCAAACGTTCTAATTGCTTCCCGCACCCATTTACCTAACGAAAAGGAAAATAGAGGTACACCCCATGCGACAAGCGACCAAAACCATGTTCCTGAGCGTGGCGCTGATGCTCTGCGCTACGACCGCTGCTACCGCCGCCGACCTGAAAGTGGGGGTGGTAGATTTCGCCCGCCTGGTGGACGCCGCTCCGCAGTCCCAGTCCGTGCAGGAGCAGCTGAACCAGCAGTTCGCACCCCGCTTGAAGGAAGTACAGAACGAGGGTCAGGCGCTGCAGCGTGAGGTGGAGAATTTCCGTCGCGACAGCCCGGTGATGGGCGCCAGCGAGCGCGAGCGCAAGGAAGCCGATATCAAGCGTCGCGAGCTCGACTACAAGCGCAAGGAGCGCGAGCTGCAGGAAGACTTCAACATCGCTCGCAACGAAGCGCTGAGCAAGCTGCAGCGCGAGCTACTGACGGCGGTACAGGACTACGCTAAGAGCAAGCGCTACGACCTGTTGGTGGGTGAAGGTGTGCTCTACGTGAGCGACAAGGCGAATATCACCGACGACGTTCTGAAGGCTCTGGAGAAGAACGCCCGCTGATCGCGAGGGCGCCGGTGTGCGTGAGGGGCCTCTGGCGCTGCGCCTGGGTGACCTGGCCGTGCGTGCCGGTGCGTCGCTGCGGGGAGACCCAACCCGCACGATTGCCCGCGTCGCCACCCTCAGCGACGCCGGCGAAGACGCTCTGAGCTTTCTTGCCAACCCGCGCTACACACGGGCGCTCGCCACTACCCGCGCTGGGGCTGTGGTGCTCCAGCGCCGCCATCTGGACTCCTGTCCGGTCGATGCGCTGATCAGCGACGACCCCTACCTGACATACGCACGCATCGCCGACTGGCTCTACCCTCGAGTGCGTCCAGAAGCGGGGATCCATCCCTCCGCTGTGCTCGGCGCGCGCGTAGAGCTCGCGAGAGGCGTCGCCATCGGCCCGAATGCAGTCATCGAGGATGAGGTCCGCATAGGGCGAAACACCGTTGTCGGCGCTGGCTGTGTCATCGGCACGAAATCTCGTCTCGGGGCTGACTGCCGCTTGGCAGCAAACGTGACCCTCTGCCATGAGGTCACGCTGGGTGATCGCGTGGTGCTGCACCCAGCAGTGGTCATCGGCGCAGACGGGTTCGGCATGGCTCGCACGGCTGGGGGCTGGATCGGTGTGCCCCAAGTGGGCGGGGTGCGGATAGGAAACGATGTCGAGATCGGCGCCTCCACCACTATCGATCGTGGGGCGATCGGGGACACTGTGATTGGCAACGGCGTGCGCTTGGATAACCTCATCCAGGTAGCGCACAACGTCACTGTCGGCGAACACACGGTGATTGCCGCATGCGTCGGGATCTCCGGCAGCACGAGCATAGGCCAACGCTGTATGATTGGCGGCGCAGCGTGTTTCAACGGCCATATCGAGATCGGCGATGACGTGGTAGTGACCGGCATGACCATGGTGACCAAGTCCCTCGACGGTCCCGGTGTTTACTCCAGCGGCATTCCCGTACAAGAGAACAAGCGTTGGGCGCGCGGCGTGGCGCGCTACAAGCAGCTCGATGAGTTGGCGGGCCGCGTGAAGCGCCTGGAAAAACAGGTGGCCACTCGCAAACGATAGATCGGCGGAACAAGGGGAGATGATGGCAGCAGGAGAGCAAAAGCCGGTGATGGACATCCACAAGGTGATGAGCCAGCTGCCACATCGCTACCCGTTTCTTCTCGTCGACCGGGTGCTCGAGTGCGTGGCGGATAGCCACCTGGTGGCGATCAAACAGGTCACCATCAACGAGCCGTTTTTTACCGGGCACTTCCCCCATCGGCCGGTCATGCCGGGCGTGCTCATCATCGAGGCCCTCGCCCAGGCGACGGGGCTGCTCGCTTTCCAGACCCTCGGAGTGCCGGATGAGACGGTGCTCTACTACATCTGCGGCATCGACAAAGCCCGCTTCAAGCGCCCCGTAGAACCCGGCGATACGCTCACCCTGAAGGTGCGTTCGCTGCGCACGGTGAAGAACATCTGGCGCTTCGATGCGGTGGCGGAGGTCGACGGGGACGTCGCGGCGAAGGCGGAGATCATGGCTGCACGGGTGGAGATTGGCAGTTGAGAGACGAGCGCGCGGTGATTTCACCGCAGGCTCGCCTACATGACTCGGTGCAGGTCGATCCGTTCGCGGTAATCGGCGCTGGCGTGGAGATCGCGGAGGGTTGCCGGATCGGCGCCCACGTGGTGATCGATGGACCTACTACCATCGGTCCACGCACCCGCATCTACCCCTTCGCTGCAATCGGCGGCGATCCGCAGGACAAGAAGTTCGACGACGACGAGCAAAGTCGCCTGCAGATCGGCGCGAACAACACGATCCGCGAGTATTGCACCATCAACCGCGGCACGCGCGGTGGCGGTGGCCTCACCCGTATCGGTGAGGGCAATTGGATCATGGCGTACGTGCACGTGGCTCACGATTGCCGGGTCGGTGACCACACGATCATGGCCAACAACACGACGCTCGCGGGCCATGTCACGATCGACGATTACGCGGTGCTCGGTGGTTTCACCAAAGTCCATCAGTTTTGCCGAATCGGTCGCCATGCCTTCACCGCGATGGATTGTGGTCTATCGCGCGATGTGCCGCCGTACGTCATGGCGGCGGGGCACCTGGCCGAGCCTCGTGGGGTGAACAGCGAGGGGCTGAAGCGCCGCGGGTTCACCGCCGAGCAGGTGCGCAACATCCGCAACGCGTTCAAGGTGCTTTACCGCAGCGATCTGCGTTTCGAGCAGGCGCTGGCCCAGCTGGAGGTGCTCGTCGGCAAACAGCCGGAGCTGCAACCGTTGGTCGATTTCCTGCGCGACACTCAGCGCAGCATCATCCGCTAGCGTCGCGGCCCCCGGGGACGGCGCCTATGTCAAAGCGTGCGCCCCGTATCGCTCTGGTCGCCGGTGAGGCTTCCGGTGATGCGCTCGGTGCCGGGCTGATCGAGGCGCTTCGCGAGCGATATCCTGAGGTCCACTGTTTCGGCATGGCAGGCCCGCGCATGCGTGCCCTAGGCTGCGAGCTGCTGGCGGACAGCGATGAGATTGCTGTCATGGGTCTTGCGGAAGTATTAGGTCACCTTCCGCGGTTGCTGCGCCTGCGGGCGCGCCTCGTGCGCGAGATCTCCGCCGCCGCTCCGGACCTGTACGTGGGCATCGACTCGCCGGACTTCACCCTAGGGCTGGCGCGGCGCCTGCGTACGCGCGCGCGCGGTCTGCGCACTGTGCAGTACGTGAGTCCGCAGTTTTGGGCCTGGCGCAGCGGTCGGGTAAGGCGGATCGGCGAAAGCGTCGATCACGTGCTCTGCCTGCTGCCTTTCGAGGCGGAGTTCTACGCGCAGCACGACGTCGGGGCCACCTTCACCGGTCATCCGTTGGCCGATCACGTCCCGATGCACAACGATCAGACGCGCGCGCGAGCCGGGTTGGGCCTTGCGGTGAAGGAAGACTCTCCTGTGGTAGCGATACTGCCGGGCAGTCGCCAGGGCGAGGTGCGCCGCCTCGCGGAGCCCCTGGGCCAGGCCATGCGTTGGCTGCTAGCGCGTCGGCCGTCAGCGCGCTTCATCAGTGCGATGGCGAGCCCGGCGGTGCGCGGCACCTTCGAGACCTTGTTGGCGGCGCAGGCTGGACCACCGCTCCCACTCACGCTGTTCGATGGTCGTTCCAGCGAGGTCATGGCAGCTGCTGACGTCGTGCTCCTCGCCTCCGGTACCGCAACGCTGGAGGCGCTGCTCATCAAGCGGCCGATGGTCGTGTGCTACCGGGTCTCTCCCGTGAGCGCTTGGGTGGCCAGGCGATTGAAGTTGATGACCACGGAACGCTTTTCCCTGCCCAACCTGTTGGCGGGGGAGGATCTGGTGCCAGAGATCATTCAAGAGGAGGTGAGCGGCCCTGCCCTCGGCAGCGCGGTGCTCGAGCAACTCGATGCGCCTGGCTCGGCGCAGGCCCGGCTCACGAGTACCTACCAGCGGCTGCACCGACTTTTGCGTCGCGGCGCCAGCGAGCGCGCAGCGCAGGCGCTGCAGGATCTCCTCGAAGCGCGAGCGCGGGCGAGCTCGTAGGGGCACGTCCATCAGTGCGCCAAGGTGGTGGTGTTCCGCTGTGCGGCGCTCTTACCGGGCAGGCGGTCGGGGCCGAAGGCGAACAGCACGTCCTCGTCTAACTTACCTTCCGGGGCGTCTGCCTGTGGCGTGAGGTCGGGACAGACTTCGCTAAGCAGGTGCCGGATCACGTTGAGGCGTGCCTCGCGCTTTTCGTTCGTGCGCACCACCCACCAGGGGATCTCCCGGGTGTGGGTGCGGGTCAACATCTCATCGCGGGCAGCCGAGTACTCGTCCCAATGCTCGAGGGCCACGGCGTCGATGGGACTGATCTTCCATTGCTTCAGAGGATCTTCCCGACGCGCCGCCAGGCGTTCGGCCTGCTCGTCGCGGGAGATGTCCAAGAAGTACTTAAGCAGGATCGTCCCCGAGTCGACCAACATGCGCTCGAAGGGGAGCACCTGGCGCAGGAAGCGCTCGTGCTGCTCATCGCTGCAGAAGCCCATTACGCGCTCGACGCCGGCGCGGTTGTACCAGCTGCGATTGAACAGCACGAGCTCCCCGTCGGCTGGCAGGTGGTGAGCGTAGCGTTGAAAGTACCAGCTGGCCGTATCGCGGTCAGAGGGCTTGCCCAGGGCAACCACGCGCAGATCGCGCGGGCTCAAGTGCTGTGTAACGCGTTTGATGACGCCGTCCTTACCGGAGGTGTCACGTCCCTCGAACAGCACCAGCACTCGCAGACCTTCGTCGATGATCCGCCGCTGCATGCGCACTAGCTGTATCTGCAGCGCTCGCAGCGCCTGCTTGTACGGTGAACTCATGGCGCCCAATCAGGCACGAGTGGCACAGCGAGATCAAGGTTGACGCGCCTGCCAGCGCCAGACACGCTCTTAGATGGGCGGGCACAAGACAGCGAACGGGCGATGGGAGGCATATTGGCCGTCGGGGGCAGTAGGAGCACAGGGCGAGTAGGGGACGCGGTATCGCAGAAGCTGCCCTTGCCGGGCGCGACCGTTCACGGAGGCGGGCGCCGTGGCGTGCGCGCGCGGCGTTGGCCCATCGGCGTCGATGAGGTGGGGCGCGGGCCCCTGGCGGGGCCGGTGGTCGCCGCTGCAGTGGTCCTGCACCCACGCCGGATTCCCGATGGCCTGCGGGACTCGAAGAAGCTCACGGCGCGGCAGCGCGAGCGCCTCGCCGCCGAGCTGCGCGAGCAGGCGACTGCCTGGTGTATCGCGAGCGCCGCGGTTGAGGAAATTGATCGCCTTAACATCCTGCGGGCCAGCCTTCTGGCGATGACCCGAGCGCTCGCCGGCGTGGTAAGCGATGGGCCCGCAGATCGCGCCTTGGTTGACGGACGTGAACTGCCCAAGTTACCGCAGGGCGTCGGGCGCGCTGAGGCGGTGATCGGTGGCGACGCGAGCGTGGCGTCGATCAGCGCAGCGTCCATCTTGGCGAAGGTGTGGCGCGATGAGCACATGGTGCAGGCGCACGCCTGCTTTCCCGCTTACGGGTTTGAGAAACACAAGGGCTACCCCACGCGAGCGCACCTGGAGGCGCTGCGGGAGGCCGGGCCATGCGTGCTGCATCGTCGCAGCTTCGCGCCTGTGCATGCGGCCCTCAAGGAGTTGCGCGAGGGCGCGGCATGAGCGCCTTCGTACACCTGCGCGTGCATTCAGAGTATTCGCTGATCGACAGCGTGGTGCGGATCCCAGGCCTCGTGCGACAGGTGGCGGATAACGCCATGGGGGCGGTGGCGATCACTGACCACAGCAACGTGTTCGCCATGGTCAAGTTCTATCGCGCCGCAGAGAAGGCTGGAATCAAGCCGATCATCGGCGCCGACTTGACCATCGCTGCCCATGAAGAGCGCCAGGCGGACTACCGCTTCACCGTTCTGTGCCAAGACGCCACAGGATACCGTAACCTATCAAATATATTGACTCGCGCATACCTGGACGGACTGCGCGATGGGCGTCCGCGGGTGGAACGCGAGTGGCTGAGCGCTGAGGCGACCGGCGGGCTGATCGCGCTCTCCGGCGCTATGGACGGCGACCTCGGCCAAGCACTAGTGCAAAATCGCGCGCCCCTGGCCCGCGAACGCCTCCAGCACTGGCTAGGGGTCTTCGAGGATCGGTTCTACGTCGAGCTCGAGCGGATCGGCCGCCCGGGCGAAGATGAGTACCTCGCTGACGCCGTTCTGCTGAGTGCCGAATTCTCCGTGCCGGTGGTGGCTACCAACGGCGTGTGCTTCCTCCAACCTGACGAGTACGACTCCCACGAGGCGCGCGTGTGTATCCACGATGGCTACACGCTCGCCGACGCGCGGCGCCCGCGCCGGCATACGCAGGAGCAGTACCTGCGCTCTGTCGAGGAGATGGCCCAGCTATTTGACGATCTCCCCGAGGCGCTTGAGAACAGCGTGGAGATCGCCCTGCGTTGCAATCTGGAGCTGACGCTCGGCAAGAGCGTGCTGCCGGACTTCGAACTGCCCGATGGCTACGACGAGAACCGCTTCCTCGCCGAAGAGTCGGCTCGCCGCCTGGCGCCCAAGCTTCTCGAGCACCCGACGGAGCACACCGAGGAGGTCTACGATAAGCGCCTGGCCCGCGAGCTCGACGTCATCCAGGGCATGGGCTTCGCCGGTTACTTCCTCATCGTGGCGGACTTCGTGCGCTGGGCGCGCGATAACGACGTGCCAGTGGGCCCTGGCCGTGGCTCAGGCGCGGGCTCTCTGGTGGCCTACGCCTTGGGCATCACCGATCTAGATCCCCTCGAGTACGACCTCCTGTTCGAGCGCTTTCTGAACCCTGAGCGCGTCTCCATGCCCGACTTCGATATCGACTTCTGCATGGAAGGTCGAGACCGGGTGATCGACTACGTTGCCGACCGCTACGGCCGTGATCGCGTCTCCCAGATCATCACCTATGGCAGCATGGCCGCGCGCGCCGTGGTGCGTGACGTGGGTCGCGTGCTGGGGCATCCCTACGGTTTCGTCGACCGCATCGCCAAGCTCATCCCAATGGAAATCGGTATGACCTTGGACAAGGCTTTGGAGCAGGACGAGGAGCTCAAGCGCCAGTACCACAGCGATGAAGAGGTCAGCGCGGTGATCGACTTGGCGCAATCCCTCGAAGGGCTGGCGCGCAACGCCGGCAAGCATGCCGGCGGGGTGGTCATAGCGCCCGGTGAGCTGACGGACTTCACGCCGCTGGTATGCGAGGAGGGAGGCGGCAATAAGGTCACGCAGCTCGACAAGGACGACGTCGAAGCAATCGGCCTGGTCAAGTTCGATTTCTTGGGCCTACGCACGCTCACGATCATCGACCGCGCCGTCAAGACCATCGACGTGGCCCGTGCGGGCGCGGGTCAGGCGCCGCTCGATCTGCGCGCCGTTGCCATGGATGACGTTGCCGCTTTTGACTTGCTCAAGGCGTGCGACACGGTGGCCGTGTTCCAGCTCGAATCCCGCGGTATGCGCGACCTGATCAAGCGCCTGCAGCCGGATCGCTTCGAGGACATCGTAGCCCTCGTCGCCTTGTTCCGTCCTGGCCCCCTGCAGTCGGGCATGGTGGATGACTTCATCGCTCGCAAGCACGGCTTGGCGGCGATCGCTTACCCGCACCCGGAGCTCGAGTCGATCCTGGAGCCAACCTACGGGGTGATCCTGTACCAGGAACAGGTGATGCAGATCGCCCAGGTGTTGGCCGGCTACTCTCTCGGCGGCGCGGATCTTCTGCGTCGCGCCATGGGTAAGAAGAAGCCCGAGGAGATGGCGAAGCAGCGAGACATCTTCATGGAGGGTGCCCTTGCGCGTGGCGTCGACGAGGGCGTGGCAACACACATCTTCGACCTGATGGAGAAGTTTGCTGGCTATGGGTTCAACAAGTCACACTCTGCCGCCTATGCGCTGCTCTCCTATCATACGGCCTGGCTGAAGGCGCACTACCCAGCGGCGTTCATGGCGGCCGTATTGTCGGCCGATCTCGAGCACACGGACAAGCTGATGCACCTCGTCGATGCCTGCCGTGAAATGAAGCTCGAGGTCAAGATGCCGGACGTAAACGCCTCCGACTACTACTTCACCACGGAAGAGGAGGGTATTCGCTACGGTCTTGGCGCCATCAAGGGCGTGGGGCGCGGCGCCGTGGAGGCGGTGATCGAAGAACGCGAACGGGGCGGCCCCTTCACGAGCCTTCACGATGTGTGCGATCGCATCGATCTGCAGCGGATCAACCGCCGAGTGCTGGAGGGGCTGATCCGCTCCGGTGCCATGGACAGTATCGGGGCCAATCGAGCCACCCTCGATGCGCAGCTTGGCGACGCCCTGCGTGCCGCCGAGCAGCGAGCCCGGGCCAGCGAGGCAGGGCAGGATGATCTGTTTGGTTTGGTCGCGAGTGAGGCGCCGTCGGCGGCGACGGATGCAGCCAGCGCGCCGCGCGCCGCTCCTCGTCCCGAGTGGCCGGAGAGCCTGCGCCTGAAGTACGAGCGTGACGCCTTGGGGCTCTATCTGAGCGGTCATCCCTTCGCCCAGTACGAGGCGGAGATTGCGGAGGTCACCAGCGGTCGCCTCGGCGAGCTGCAGGCTGAGGAGCCGACGCAAGCGCAACGTGAACGCAGCTACTCTGCTGGGCGGCGCAACGTGCGGGTGGCGGGGCTGCTGGTAGACATCCGCAAACGTGGCCAGCGCCTGATGCTCATGCTCGATGATCGCAGTGGGCGCATGGAGATCGTGGTCAACGACGATCTGTACCAGCGCGCGCGCAACGCCATCGTCAAGGACACAATCTTGGTCGTGGATTGCGTGCTCCGCTACGACGACTACAGCGACGCTTGGCGCGGTGATGCGCGCGAGATCATGGACCTCGATCAGCTGTGGGAGAAGTGTGCTCGGCGCATGGACATCTTTTGGCAAGCACCCTCGGACGTGGATCGGGGTGAGGACGCACAGCGCTTCGCCAGCGAGCTGCGTGAGGCCCTGAGCCCCTTCACCGCGCCCGGCTGTTGCCAGGTGAACGTGCTCTACCGTAGTACCCAAGCGGGTGCCCGCCTGTCGCTCGGCGATGACTGGCGCGTACGCCCCACGCGCCAACTGTTGGATCGCCTGCACTCGCTCACCGGGGGCCGTCGAGTGAGGCTTGTGTACGCCCAACAGCTGGACGCGTAGGCGATGCACTCTCCCGCGAGTTGCTTGTGGACCTAGCCCACGACCGCTAAGGTTGCGGGCTTCGATCAGTATCGGCGACGCAGAATGTGCCCCTCGAGCCGCACTCACCAACCGCGCCGGTCTCCACGACATATCGGGGTTGCGAATTTTGACCGCGAACATGGATACGGATTTTCTCGACTTCGAGCGGCCGATCGCCGAACTCGAGGCCAAGATCGACGAGCTGCGCCATGTCACGGGCGACTCGGAGATCAACATCAATGAGGAAGTGGCGAAGCTTGAAGAGAAGAGCCGCGCGCTCACGGAGCAGATCTTCTCCAGCCTGAGCGCTTGGCAGATCGCCCGCCTGGCCCGTCATCCCCTGCGCCCCTACACGCTGGACTACGTGAACATGATGTTCTCCGACTTCCAGGAGCTGCACGGCGACCGCGCCTTCCGCGACGATCCGGCGCTGATCGCCGGAATCGGCCGCCTGGAGGGCCGTCCCGTTCTCATCCTCGGGCATCAGAAGGGGCGCGATACGCGCGAGAAAGTTCGCCGAAACTTCGGAATGGCGCGACCCGAAGGTTATCGTAAGGCCCTACGCCTGATGCAGATGGCTGAGCGCTTTGGGCTGCCGATCATCACCTTAATCGACACCCCAGGGGCGTATCCGGGGATCGGCGCCGAGGAGCGCGGTCAAAGCGAGGCGATCGCCCGCAACCTGGCAGTCATGGCGCGCCTGCGCGTGCCCATCGTTTGCGTGGTGATCGGCGAAGGCGGATCTGGTGGCGCCCTCGCCATCGGCGTCGGCGATCGGGTGCTGATGCTGAAGCACTCGATCTACTCGGTGATTTCCCCCGAGGGCTGCGCCTCCATCCTTTGGCGCAGCGCGGAGAAGGCAGAGGACGCGGCTGAGGCGATGGGGATTACGGGCGAGCGCTTGTACGACCTTGGCCTCATCGATGAAGTGCTGGACGAGCCCCTTGGCGGCGCCCACCGCAACCCACAGGCGATGGCCGAGTCTCTGGGAAGCACCCTCGATAGGCTCCTCGATCAGCTGAGCGGCATCCCCGCCGACGACCTGGTCGCCGCTCGCTACCAGCGCCTCGCCAACTTTGGCATGTTCAAGGACGGGGCCGCCTGACCGGCGAGGCGATGCCGTCGGCGAGCGCTCTGTCCCGCGAGGCGCTCGCCCAACCGCCCGACATCCCGCCGGGGCAGTTGTTACTTGCCTATAGCGGCGGTCGCGACTCCAGCGTGCTGCTGCACGCCATCCATTCCCTTTGCGCAAGGGGATCTCTGCCGGGCTTTCAGCTCTGCGCCGTTCACGTGCACCACGGCATTCATCCCCAGGCCGATCGTTGGGTGGCCCACTGTGCGCGTCAGGCGATGGCGCTGGACGTCCCGCTGGAGGTCGAGCGCCTGAACTTGACGCGCCACGGTGGGGATCTGGGCGAAGAGGCGCTGGCCCGGGAGGCACGCTACGCCGCCTTGTTGCGCCATCTCGCGCCGAATGGACGCTTGCTCACAGCCCACCATGCGGAGGATCAGTTGGAAACCATGCTCTTGGCCCTGGCGCGCGGGGCGGGCGTACAAGGCCTGGCAGCCATGCCCTTGGTACAACGGCGAGGCGAGGGCTGGCACCTGCGTCCCCTGTTGCACTGGACGGGCGAGCAATTGGACGCCTACGCGCGCCGCCATCAGATCGAGTACGTCGATGATCCTTCGAACGCCGACCCACGCCACGCGCGCAGCTATCTGCGCCGTGAGGTGCTGCCGCTGCTGCATACCCGCTGGCCAGGGATCGCCGTCAGTGCCGTGCGCAGCGCGGCGCACTGTGGCGTAGCTGCAGCGCTGGGAGATGTGCTAGCCAACGCAGATGCCGGCGCGAGCTTGGCCGCCCTAGAGCGCTTGCCGTTGCCGCGCCTCACAGCCTTGAGCCCGGATCGGCAACGCAATCTGCTGCGCAGTTGGTGTCGCGCACGAGGCCACCGGCCGCCGCCGGAGCGGCGCCTGGCGCAAGGGCTTTCGGATCTGCTTGGCTGTGCCGCGGACGCGTTGCCTAGTGTGCAGTGGGACGACGTTGCGTTGCGTCGCTATCGAGATAAGCTCTACCTCGTGTCGCCGCCGAGCGTGACCCTCGATCCGCCCGCCTGCCCCTCGAGTGATCCGCTGGCGCTCCCCAGGGGCCTGGGGCGCCTGGCGATCACCCTGGTCGAGCCCGGTGTCGGTACCCTGCGCATCGACCGCGATCGCTGGTACGCCGCGCCGATTCGCGTGGGCTTCCGCCAAGGTGGCGAACGGGTGCGCCTATCGGGGCGAGAGGGCACCCGACGCCTCAAGCACCTGCTCCAGGAATGGGGCGTGGTGCCATGGATGCGCGGGCGCATCCCCCTTTTGTATCAGGGAGATGCGATCGTGGTCATCGGCGATCTGGCAGTGACCGCCGACTATGCTGCAAAACCCGATGCAGCAGCGCTCGAAGTTCGCTGGGAAGGTCACCCGAGCGTGCGGTGAGGGCGCCCTCAGTGGCGCTTTCTTTTGTCGTTAGGGGGCAAATCTGGTAGTTTCTACTCCCGGCTTGCTGATGCGCCTGTTGCATCCGCACAGACGGGGTTCCCTCTCATGACTAAATACGTCTTCGTGACCGGTGGCGTCGTTTCCTCGTTGGGGAAAGGCATCGCCTCCGCTTCCTTGGGAGCTCTGCTGGAAGCGCGCGGCCTGCGCGTCAGCATGATGAAGTTGGATCCGTACATCAACGTCGATCCAGGCACCATGAGTCCCTTCCAACATGGCGAGGTGTTCGTCACCCACGATGGTGCCGAGACTGACCTCGACCTGGGTCACTACGAGCGCTACGTGCGCCACACTACAAGCCGCTCCAGCAACTTCACCACCGGGCGTATCTACGAGAACGTGATCCGCAAGGAGCGCAGGGGCGACTACCTCGGCGCCACGGTGCAAGTCATCCCGCACATCACCGATGAGATCATTCGCTGCATCCGACAGGGCGCGGATGGCGCCGACATCTGCATGGTGGAGATCGGCGGCACCGTAGGCGATATCGAGTCGCTGCCGTTCCTCGAGGCGATTCGACAGTTCCGCGTGGAAGTGGGTGTGCGCAACTCGCTGTTCATGCACCTGACGCTAGTGCCTTACATCAGTGTATCGAGCGAGATCAAGACAAAGCCGACGCAGCACTCGGTGAAGGAGCTTCGCTCGATTGGTATTCAGCCCGACATCCTCCTGTGTCGCGCCGAGAAGATGATCCCCGAGGAGCAGCGGCGCAAGATCGCCCTGTTTACCAATGTAGAGTCGCGTGCCGTCATCTGCTGCCACGATGCCGATGACATCTACAAGATTCCCTTCATCCTGAAGGGCCAGGGCTTGGACGACATCGTCGCCGAGCACTTCGCACTGGACGTGCCCGAGGCCCAGCTCGACGACTGGCAGCGCGTGGTCGATGCGCGCGCTAACCCGCAGGCCGAGGTGGAGGTGGCCATGGTGGGTAAGTACGTGGATTTCCGCGACTCCTACATCAGCCTCACCGAAGCGCTCATGCACGCGGGCGTGCACACGCACACGCGCGTGCGTGTGCACTACATCGAAGCGCAGAGCCTGGAGGAGGACGGTCCCGGGAGGCTCGCCGGCATGGACGCGGTGTTGGTGCCTGGTGGTTTCGGCGAGCGCGGTATCGAAGGCAAGATACTGGCGGCGGGGTATGCTCGACAAAAGCGCATCCCGTACCTCGGCATTTGTCTCGGCATGCAGGTGGCGGTAATCGAGTATGCGCGCTCCATGGCGGGCCTGACGGCGGCGCACAGCTCTGAGTTCGATCCGGCCACGCCCGATCCGGTCATCGCCCTGATCACTGAGTGGCAGGATCGTAGCGGCGCGCTCGAGCAACGCGATGCAGACAGCGACCTCGGTGGCACGATGCGTCTCGGCGCTCAGGAGTGCCGTCTGCGGCCCGGTACGCTAGCGCATCAGCTGTACGGCGACCTGACGATCTCCGAACGCCATCGCCATCGTTACGAGTTCAACAACAACTACATGGCTCAGCTCGAGGCCCAGGGTCTGCGCTTCTCCGGCCGCTCCGCCGATGATTTAGTGGAGATCATCGAGGTGCCGAACCATCCCTGGTTCTTGGCCTGTCAATTCCACCCGGAGTTCACCTCGAACCCGCGCGACGGCCACCCCCTGTTCTCTGGCTTCATCAGCGCCGCCCGCGCCTATCGGCAGGGCATGATGCCGCGTGAGGTTCGCGCCTGAGCACGGACGTTCCCCGATGAGACTCAACGACGTGGAGGTGGGCCTAGAGCACCCCCTCTTTCTGATCGCCGGTCCATGCGTCATCGAGAGCGAGGCGATGGCAATGGAGACCGCGGGCACGCTTCGGGACCTTGCGAAGAAATTAGGTATCCATTTCGTTTACAAGAGTTCCTATGACAAGGCGAATCGCTCTTCCGCAGGCAGTTTCCGCGGCCCGGGCATCGAGGAGGGGCTAAAAATCCTCGAGGCAGTGCGCGAGCAGGTCGGCGTGCCTGTGCTCACGGACGTGCACGACGATACGCCCGTCGAGGAGGTTGCCTCGGTGGTCGACGTCATGCAGACGCCGGCCTTCCTATGCCGCCAGACCAACTTCATCCAGCGGGTTGCCGCCGCCGGAAAGCCCGTGAACATAAAGAAGGGACAGTTCCTCTCGCCTTGGGAGATGGCAAACGTGGTGGATAAGGCGCGGGCCACGGGCAATGAGCAGATCATGGTGTGCGAGCGTGGCTTTAGCTTCGGCTACCAGAACCTGGTGTCGGACATGCGATCCCTTGCGGTAATGCGGGAGACTGGATGCCCTGTCGTGTTCGATGCTACCCATAGCGTTCAGCTGCCCGGCGGTAAGGGCCACGCATCTGGCGGACAGCGCGAGTTCGTGCCCGTGCTGGCGCGGGCGGCGGTGGCAGCAGGCGTCGCCGGCGTGTTCATGGAGACCCATCCGGACCCGGAGCGCGCCCTAAGTGACGGCCCAAACGCCTGGCCACTCGGCCTGTTTGAGCCCCTGTTGCGTGTGCTGATCGCGTTGGACCGGCTGGTGAAGACTGAAGGCTTCGCCGAGACAACCCTGTAGAATGCGCGACCAACATTAATATCCGGCCCCCGGAGTGCAGCGCCCATGACCACCATCGCCAATGTCCTCGCCCGCCAGATCTTTGATTCACGGGGCAATCCGACCGTGGAGGCGGATGTGCTGCTCGAGGATGGGGCCGTGGGGCGCGCCGCCGTGCCCTCTGGCGCCAGCACGGGCACTCGTGAAGCGGTGGAGCTACGTGACGGCGACAAGGCTCGCTACTTGGGCAAGGGCGTGGGCAAGGCGGTGGCCAACGTCAACGGAGAGATTCGCGATGTGGTCGTCGGCATGGATGTGTTGGACCAGACCGCTCTCGATGCGCGCTTGATCAGCCTGGATGGGAGCGACAACAAGGGACGCCTGGGTGCCAACTCGTTGCTGGCGGTTTCACTCGCAGCGGCTCAGGCGGCGAGCGTGTCGACTGGGCAGCCACTGTATCGACGCCTCGCGGCGACGGCCGGCGTGGAGGGCGCTGTGGGCCAGCTCCCCGTGCCGATGATGAACATCATCAACGGCGGCGCCCACGCGGACAACGCGCTCGACATACAGGAGTTTATGGTACTTCCCGTGGGTGCGCCCAGCTTTACCGAGGCGATGCGCTACGGCGCCGAGATCTTCCACGCTCTGAAGAGCGTGTTGAAGGCACAGGGGCTGAACACGGCGGTTGGCGATGAGGGCGGTTTCGCACCGGACTTGCCCTCCAACGCGGTGGCCCTGGAGACCATCATGCAGGCTATCGAGAAAGCGGGCCTGCAGGTCGGCCGCGATGTGTTTCTCGGGCTCGATGTCGCCAGCTCCGAGTTCTACGCCGATGGCAAGTACACGCTGGCCGCCGAGGGGCGAAGCTTCGACGCGGGCGGCTTCGTCGAGTACCTGGCGACCCTCACCCGCGATTACCCCATCATCTCTGTGGAAGACGGCATGGATGAAAGCGATTGGGAGGGGTGGGACTTGCTGACTAAGGCTATCGGCGACAAGGTGCAGTTGGTGGGTGACGATCTCTTCGTTACCAACACGACTATCCTGCGTGAGGGCATCGATCGCAGCATCGCCAACGCGATCCTGATCAAGCCTAACCAGATCGGCACACTTACCGAGACCCTGCAGGCCATCGAGATGGCGGCCGCTGCGGGCTACGGCGCCGTCGTCTCGCACCGCTCGGGTGAGACCTCCGACTATACGATCGCCGATATCGCGGTAGGCACGAGCGCCACGCAGATCAAAACAGGCTCTCTATCGCGCTCGGATCGCATGGCGAAGTACAACCAGCTCCTACGCATCGAACAGGCGCTGGGGGAAGCTGCTGTCTACCCGGGGGCCAAAGCCTTCACACTAGACTTGCCAGGCTAGGCACGCACCGATGGCCTTCCGTGCACTGCTGATCGGCCTCATCGCAGCGTTCGCCCTGCTGCAGTACCAGCTGTGGTTGACCCCACAGGGGCTGCGCGAGGTGTTCCGCCTTGGCGCTGAGTTGGATCAGCTGCGCGAGGAGAATGCGGCGTTGGCGCGGCGTAACGCTAAACTCGATGCGGAAGTCGCCGATCTTCGAGAGGGCCTCGGGGCGATCGAAGAGCGCGCTCGCACGGATCTCGGCATGATTCGCGACGACGAAACCTTCTATCGATCGCCCAACCGCGCCTTGCGTATCGGCAACGCCTCGCCGACGCCGTGAGCGGGCCACCGGCGCTCTCGACCGCTTCGGCACCTCCCTCCTTCGCCCGTCCTCGGGCTCAGGGTGTGCCTGCTACCCGTTGTGTCCTTCGGGCTACGCCCGAGGACTTCGTTGTCGATGAGGACCTCGGGTTGGAGCCCGACGGCATCGGCGAGCATCTGCTGCTGCGGGTGGAGAAGACCGGTGCCAACACGTCCTGGGTGGCGCGTCAGCTTGCTCGCTGGGCGCAGATTCCTCCGGCTGACGTGAGTTTCAGCGGCATGAAGGACCGCCACGCTGTCGCACGTCAGTGGTTTTCCCTGCGCCTTGGTGGCCGGGAGGATCCGCCGCTCTCGGAGCTTGCCATCGATGGAGTGCAGGTACTGAGTAGCGCCCGCCACGGCCGCAAGTTGCGCCGTGGCACCCACTGTGCCAATCACTTCTCCTTAACACTCCGCGAACTTGATGCGGACCTAACGGATAGATTCACAACCCTCGTCGCCCACGGCTTTCCGAATTACTTCGGTGCCCAGCGCTACGGGCAGCGCAATCTGCAGAGCGCGCAAACCCTGTTTTCAGGAAAGGGTCGGCGCCTCAAGCGCGAGCAGCGCAGCATGGCGATCTCGGCAGCTCGCAGCCTGCTCTTCGATGAAGTGCTGGCGCGGCGCGTAGCGCACGGCACTTGGAACCGCCTACTCGCCGGCGATGCGGCGATGCTGGCGGGGTCGCAGAGTTGGTTTGCGGTCGACGCGATCGACGACGCGTTGGTGGAGCGTTTACGGCGCTTCGACATTCACCCAAGCGGTCCTCTCTGGGGCACTGGCGAGCCCGTCACGGGAGCCGGCGTTGCCCAGCTAGAGCAGGTCGTAGCACAGGAGCATGAAGGGTTTGCCACGGGGTTGGCCAGCAGTGGCTCGCGCCAGCAGCGTCGCTCCCTGCGTGCCTGTCCGTCGGGCGCTAGGATCGAGCAGCACGAGCGTACCGCGCTGTTGCGCTTCACCCTACCTCCGGGCAGCTACGCCACTTCCCTCGTGCGCGAACTGGCCGACATTGACGAACCCGATCGCGCGCGTGAGCGCACGCGGACCGAACCAGGAGACCGACGATGAGCGCTATCGTGGAAGTGATCGACCACGAGGGCGCCGTGCGCGAACTGCGCATGGCGCGTCCGCCGGTGAACGCTTTGGATCCCGAGCTGATCGCCACCCTGCGAGACCAAGTGAAAGCTGTTGGCGAGTCCGCGGGCGCCCTAGTGCTATCCGGACGCCCAGGCATGTTCACCGCAGGGCTCGACGTGCCCACTCTGCTGCAGCTCGATAGACCTGCGATTGGCGAGGTATGGGAGGACTTCATCGATCTCATGCACACGATTGCGGCGAGCGCGGTGCCCGTCGTCGCGGCGATCACTGGCCACAGCCCAGCTGGGGGCGCGGTGCTCGCGGTTTTCTGCGACTACCGCATCATGGCGCAAGGGAAGTACACGATCGGTCTGAACGAAGTGCAGGTTGGGTTGCCGGTGCCGCCGGTCGTCGTCGATGCCTACGCTAGATTGGTCGGGGCCGCGCGGGCGGAGCGCCTGCTGAGCCTCGCCGCCTTGTTGTCGCCCGATGAAGCGCTCGAGGCCGGATTGGTCGACGAGGTGGTGGCGGGGGAGCAGGTAGTGTCGCGGGCGCTCGAAGAAGCGCGCCGCCTGGCGACGTTCCCGCCCATCGCTCAGTGCCAGACGCGACACTACGCCCGCCACGCTTTGCTCAGGCGTTTCGAGGAGCTGCGCGGGGAGGGCCTCGGGCAACGCATGGCGCAGGTGTGGTTCAGCGATGAGACGCAGGCCTCGATGAAGGCGCTGGTGGCGCGGCTGGCCAAGCGCTGAGGGCCTCAGTCGTCGGACTCGCGGCGGGCCCGGCGCAGCAGCACGTATGCCGCACCCGTGCCGCCGTCCTCCGGTGGCGCGGAGATGAAGGCGAGCACGTTGGGCTGCTCACGCAGCCAGGCGTTGACCAGAGTCTTGAGAACCGGCCCACGATCGCCGCTGCCGATCCCCTTGCCGTGGACCACTTTCACGCAGCGCGCTCGCTCCTGGCGCGCTTCGGCCATGAAGTCGCTGAGCACCCTGGTGGCGCGGACCGTGGTCAGGCCGTGCAGGTCGACGGCCCCCTCGATCCGATACTGCCCCCTTCGCAGCTGGCGCAAGGTGGCGGTGGCGACCCCGGGCGCGCGGTACTCGAGGGGTTCGCCTCGACCCACCATCGGCAGGGACTGCGCGCTGAACGCATCGGCGGTCGATGCCTTGTCGATCGGGCGCGGGCGGGCTGGGCCGTGCGTTCGTGGCAGCACGCTGAGCGCATCATCCGCGTCAAGCCTGCGCACGTCGCGCATCGCGTCGCGAAACAAGCGCTGAGCCTCTCGCTGTTCGTCAGCGTCGTCGCCGCCCGCCATGGTCCCTCGCCCCCGCCAGATCGGGTGTGAATGCGAGCATGGATGCTCGCCCGATCCAGTATAGTAGCGCCTGAGCACGCAAGGCCGCCGCGGCACGCCGCACACACGAGAAACGCGAGCGCATGAAGGTACTGATCAGCAACGATGACGGCTATCGCGCACCCGGTATCCGGGCCTTGCGCGATGCAATCGCTCCGCTCGTTGAGCAAACCGTCATCGTGGCACCGGATCGCAATCGCAGCGGCGCCAGTAACTCGCTCACCTTGGAGCAGCCCGTACGTGTCTGGAAAGATGCGCAGGATGTCTACTTCACCAACGGCACCCCCACCGATTGCGTGCACTTGGCAGTGACCGGCGGCCTGTTCGACTTCGAGCCGGACATGGTGATCTCCGGGATCAACCATGGACCTAACCTCGGCGATGACGTGCTGTACTCGGGCACAGTCGCGGCGGCGATGGAAGGGCGCTTCCTGGGCTTACCAGCCCTCGCGATGTCCCTGGCTTCGCCGCGCAGCCGTTTCATGTCTGCCGGTGCCCACGTGGCGGCCGAGCTGGTGCGTCGCTTGATGGCCGATCCCTTGCCCGCGGACACGATTCTCAATGTCAACGTGCCGGCTGTCGCGGTTGAAGATCTTGGTGGGTACCGCAGCACGCGCCTTGGCCATCGACACAAAGCCGAACCGGCGATCCCGTCCACGGATCCGCGTGGAGCCCGGATCTATTGGGTGGGGCCTGCTGGCGAAGAGCAGGACGCGGGGGAGGGCACGGACTTTCACGCGCTCACCGAGGGCTGCGTCTCCATTACTCCGCTTCAGGTCGACCTAACGCGCCACTCGGCCTTGCCGAGCCTCGCCGGCTGGGTGTCGGAGTTGGGCGCATGAGAGGCGAGGGTGGCGGCTCCTCGGGTATCGGGATGACCTCCCTGCGCACGCGCGAGCGGTTAGTCAGGCGGCTGGCGGAGCAGGGCATTTCGGACACGGCGGTACTGGATCGCATGCGCGAGGTTCCGCGCCATCTTTTCGTCGATGAGGCGCTAGCCAGTCGCGCCTACGAGGACAGCGCCTTGCCCATCGGGCACGGCCAAACCATCTCCCAACCCTGGGTGGTGGCGCGCATGACCGAAGCGATCCTCGCCACCCAGCCGCGGCCCGCTAAGGTACTGGAGATCGGTACGGGCTGCGGCTATCAGACCGCCGTGCTCGCGGGGCTGGTGCGTATGGTCTACAGCGTGGAGCGTCTAGGGCCGCTGTACGACCGTGCTCGCGAGCAGCTGCGCTCTTTGAAGCTCGCAAACGTACACCTGCGCCACGGTGATGGCTGGGAGGGCTGGACGACCTACGCCCCCTACGATGCCATTCTGTGCACGGCGGCACCTGCGCGGGTGCCGGCGATGCTGGAGTCTCAGCTTGCCGAAGGAGGACGTTTGGTGATTCCCGTGGGTGGGCGTCGCGCTCAACAGCTTATATGCATTCGTCGCCAGGGCGATCAATTCGAGCGCGAAGTGTTGGACCCTGTGGTGTTCGTGCCCCTAGTTGAGGGGCGCGCTTGAGCGCCAAGGGGGGTTGGTTCAGCGCCCTTTACGCGTGGGTGATGGGTCGCGCAGGCACGCCGCAAGCCACCTGGTATCTCGGCGGCTTGAGCTTCGCCGAGTCCTCCTTTTTCCCGATTCCACCCGACGTGATGCTGATCCCAATGACGTTGGCACGGCCGACGCGGGCATGGTTTTTGGCGACCATCACCACTGTTACATCCGTGACCGGAGGGCTGTTCGGTTACCTCATCGGTGTCATCGCTATCGAGAGCATTGCCCCGCTCCTGGAACGTGCCGGTTACGTTGAGGCCTACGAGTTGGCGCGGAACTGGTTCGAACGCTGGGGCTTGTTGGCGGTGCTGGCGGCCGGCTTTTCGCCCATCCCATACAAGGTGTTCACGATCGCAGCAGGTGCCCTCGGCATGTTCCTGCCGGGATTCGTGCTGATGTCCCTGCTCGGTCGGGGCGCGCGTTTCTTTCTCGTGGCCGGGTTGATGAAGGCGGGCGGACCCGCCATGGAGGCCGCCGTAAGACGTCACGTGGAGTGGCTGGGGTGGGCGCTGGTGCTCGCCATTGCCGTGTTGATCGTGGCGCTCACCTTCGGACACTGAGCGATGCGGGCCGGGCGCGCAGGTGACCGGGTGGACTTGCTTCGGCGCAGTGCTTGCGCGGCGTGGATTGCGGGCGCTGCCCTGATGGTGCTCAACGCCTGCGTCGTGGTGTCCGAAGACGATACGCCCTACCAGCCGGCGAAGCCCACGCACTACACGGTGTTGCCTGGCGACACGCTGTACGCGATCGCCTTTCGCCTCAAGGTTGACTGGCGAGATCTGGCCCGCTGGAACGGACTGGACAACCCCTCGCTGATCCACCCCGGCCAGCGCTTGGTGCTGAGCGAGCCGCCGAGCAAGCGACGTAGCCAATCGACGCGCGTGGCCCGTCGTTCCACGCCATCGTCCCAGTCGTCATCGACGGCGCCAAGGCAACGTCGACCGACCCGCGCCAGTACACCAGCGCCGAAGACCTCACCGCCTCTGTCCACGCCAGCGGCGAGCGTCGCGTCCGCCCCTAGCTGGCGTTGGCCGGCGAGTGGTCCGTTGGTTGCTACCTTCAGTGATCCAGCGGAGGCCGGGCGCGGAATCGACGTGGGTGGAAAAAAGGGCGACGGTGTGCGGGCCGCGGCGAGCGGTCGCGTGGTGTACACCGGCAGTGGACTTCGCTACTACGGGAATCTCGTGATCATCAAGCACGACGACACGTTCCTAAGCGCCTACGGATACAACGACGCGCTGCTGGTTTCCCAGGGTGATGACGTGCGCGCCGGTCAGCGTATCGCGCGTATGGGTTTAGGCCCGCGGCAGCAGCCACGGCTGCACTTTGAGATCCGCGTCAACGGCAAACCCGTCGATCCCCTGCGCTACCTACCGGCACGTGATAGTGGTCGCTGACGCCCGGCTAGAGGATGAGGGCCGCCGCCACGCGCCGTCCGTCCACCACCAGCACGTTGTAAGTCCGGCAGGCCGCAGGGGTTCTCATCACCTCGAGGCCAATGCCCCGTTCGGCGAGCTCGGCGATGAGCGCGACAGGTGGGAATGCCTGGGTCGGGCCGGTGCCGAGTACGCAAATGTCCGGGTGCCAATCCAACAGGGGCTTGAGTGCGTTGAGGTCCAGTTCGCTAACCGCGGGTGCGTCCCAGGGGCAGACGAGCTCCGAGGGGCTCATCAGCACGGGGGTGTCCACCTCCCGGTCAGCCAGGCGCAACAAGCCCGGTTGGTAGGCGCGGACCAGATGCACGCCCGACTCCGTATGTAGGGTCAGCTTCACGCGATCTCCTCGACACTCGCGGGTGAGCGGGGCATGGTACCGCTCCTCGGCTGAGCCCGCCTCGACCCCGCTGCGACGACCAAGCCATGACACGTGCTACGCGCCACACCGTCGATCTTGTCCTCACTGCCGACTGGCTGGCCCGCCTGCGTGCGAGCGTCACGGGTGGGGAGATCACCTACCTAGGAAAGTTACTCGCTCGCGCGACTTCCCGAGCGCTTTGCGATTCTGCATCCGTCGATTGGCCGGGGCTGCTAGGCGCCCTATGGGGCGCGCCGTTGAGCGGCTGGCCCAGCGCGGCCTTCGCCTTGGCTGGGGAAGACCCTTGTCAGCTCGCCAAGGCCTTCGACGCGCCTGCCCGTTGGTGGCGCGCGGATCCGGTCCATCTGCTGGCGGCCATCGATCACGTGCGCTTGGCTGCCGCGGGCCCGGCCCTCGCCTTGAGCAAGGAGGACGCGAACACGCTCGCCAGCCCCCTGCAGGACCACCTGCGAGGGGTCGGCTTAGATCTGGAGGTGCTCAGCGCCACCCGCTGGTACCTGCGTGCCAACCGGCCTTGGAATGCGCAAAGCGTGGCCACCGCCTTTGCCGCGGGCCGCGATCTGCGTGCCCTGTTGACCACGGGGCCCGACGCGACCGCGCTGCTAGGTCTGGCGACGGAGTGCCAGATGTTGCTGTCGCAAGCCCCTCTCAACGAGGGGCGGGACCAGTGCGGCCTACCCACAGTCAACTCCCTATGGCTTTGGGGTGGGGGCGTGGAGCTGCTGCCCGAGCTGCCGGCTTGGGCGGCCGCGCTTCCGCGGCTGGTGAGCGCTGAGCCGGAGCTGTTGGGTGCCTGGGCTTACGCGGGTCGCCTCGACGGAAACTCCCACGCTGATGCAGGATCGCCAGGCGCGCGCCGTGCCCGATTGCTCGAGGCGCTCGCCGGCCCAGGCAATCTGCTGATCGTGTTGGATGCCGCGTACCTCGATGCGACCGAGTCAGCGCAGGCCAGCCGCGTCTGGTTGGAGGCGGTACTGGCCAAGCTCGTCGCCCGCCGCGGCACATGCGTGCGTCTGGTGGCAGGGGCGAGTCTTTGGCAGTTTCCAACGGGCCTTAGGGCGCGACGTTGGTGGCCTAGCCCAGCTCGGGTAGTAGACCTCACGCAACTCCTGGACGGCAGCGGCGGTCGGGCTGATGCCCACCCATGGTATTCTCGCGGGCTTCGCCAACCGCCACCGTCATAGGAGATTCTAGCTCGATGGAAGACGTGAGCCAGCTGCGCGCCACCATTGCCGATCTTGCATCTCGCAGCGAGCAGCTCAGGGGGTATCTTTGACTACGCCGGAAAGGCCGACCAGCTAGAGCAGGTGCTCGGCGAGCTCGAAGACCCGGAGGTTTGGAGTAACCCGGAACGCGCCCAAGAGCTGGGCCGCGACCGAGCGCGCCTGGAAGAGATCGTGCAGGGCTTGGACACGATTAGCCAGTCCCTGGAAGACGTCGCTGAGCTGCTCGATCTCGCCGTCGAGGAGAACGAGGAGAGCGCGCTCGAGGATGTTCGAGCAGAGCTCGAGAAAGTGGACGCGCGGGTAGGCTCCCTGGAGTTCCAACGCATGTTCTCCGGCGAGGCAGACGCGAGCAACGCCTTCGTCGACATCACCGCCGGCGCCGGCGGCACGGAGGCCCAGGATTGGGCCGGCATGCTCCAGCGCATGTACTTGCGCTGGTGCGAAGCCCACGGGTTCTCCGTGGAGATTATTGAAGAGTCCGAGGGCGAAGTCGCCGGCATCAAGAGCGTAACCGTGCTCGTTAAGGGAGCCTATGCATACGGTTGGCTGCGTACGGAAACCGGTACGCATCGTCTCGTTCGCAAGTCACCTTTCGATTCCGGGAACCGTCGCCACACATCATTTGCCTCGATCTACGTATCGCCTGAAATCGACGACTCGGTAGAGGTGGAGATCAACGACGGCGACCTGCGAATCGATGTCTACCGCGCATCTGGTGCGGGCGGTCAGCACGTGAACCGAACCGAGTCCGCCGTGCGAATCACACACCTGCCCACCAACATTGTGGTCCAGTGTCAGAACGATCGATCCCAGCACAAGAACAAGGCAACGGCCATGAAGCAGCTTCGCGCCAAGCTCTTTGAAGAGGAGATGCGCAAGCGCCGGGAGGCCGCACAGATCGAAGAGGCGGGTAAGAGCGACATAGGCTGGGGCACGCAGATTCGTTCCTACGTTCTCGATCAGTCCCGCATTAAGGATCTGCGCACCAACGTCGAGATCGGCAACACGCAAGCCGTGCTCGACGGTGACCTCGATCCCTTCCTAAAGGCCAGCCTCCAGCAGGGCCTCTGATCCACCATCACACGATAGCGCCTTCCATGAGCACCTCTTCCGACGACGAGAACTTCCTTATCGCAGAGCGACGTCGCAAGCTCGCCGAGCTTCGCGAGGCGGGCAACGCGTATCCAAACGACTTTCGACGCGACGCGCTTAGCGCTGAGCTGCATGCGGCAGCAGAGCGCTTGGACAATGACGCCCTCGAGGCGAAGGCGTTACGGGCGAAGGTTGCCGGGCGCATGATGGCCAAGCGGGTCATGGGCAAGGCCAGCTTCGCCCAGCTGCAGGACGACGCTGGGCGCATCCAGCTGTACATGCAGCGCGATGGCCTACCTGAGGGGGTCTACAAGCAGTTCAAGACCTGGGACGTGGGCGATCTGATCGGCGTCGAAGGCACTTTGTTTCGCACACGCACGGGGGAACTCTCGGTGAAGGCGGAGCAGGCGCGCCTGCTGACCAAGTCCCTGCGGCCCCTGCCCGATAAGTACCACGGCCTCGCCGATCAGGAGATGCGCTACCGCCGCCGCTACGTGGATCTCATCGTCAACGAGGAGAGTCGTCGCGTATTCCGCACCCGCGCCGCCATCGTGCGCGCCATGCGCGAGTTTCTCAGCGCTCGCGATTTCATGGAGGTGGAAACGCCGATGATGCAGGTGATCCCAGGCGGTGCCATCGCCCGGCCCTTCATCACTCATCACAATGCACTCGATATGGATCTGTTCCTGCGCATAGCGCCCGAGCTATACCTTAAGCGCTTGACCGTGGGTGGCTTCGAGCGCGTTTTCGAGGTCAACCGCAACTTCCGTAACGAGGGGCTGTCCGTTCGCCACAATCCCGAGTTCACGATGCTCGAGCTCTACGAGGCCTACGCGGACTATGACGACATCATGGACCTTACGGAGGCGATGGTTCGCGATGCCTCGCAGGTGGCCCTAGGAAAGCTCCAGTTTCCCTACCAGGAGCGCGATTACGATCTAGCTCAGCCGTTCCGTCGCGTGAGTGTGACCGACGCGGTGCTCGCGGACGACCCCACGCTCGACGCCACGCGCCTGCGCGATCGCGATTACCTGGCCGAACGCTGCGCTGATGCGCAAATAGAGACGAAGGTGGATTTCGGTGCAGGGCGATTGCTGATGGAACTGTTCGAGGCTCGCGTGGAGCATACGCTGCTCGACCCCACCTTCATCACCGGCTACCCCACGGAAGTGTCGCCCCTGGCCCGCTGCAGCGACGACGACCCGTTCCTCACCGATCGCTTCGAACTATTTATCGCGGGTCGTGAGATCGCCAACGGCTTCTCGGAGTTGAACGACCCGGAGGATCAGGCGCAGCGCTTCCGCGACCAAGTCGCGGCCAAGGACGCGGGCGACGACGAGGCCATGTACTACGATGCAGACTACGTGCGGGCCCTTGAGTACGGCTTGCCACCTACTGGGGGGCTCGGCGTAGGCATCGATCGCCTAGTGATGTTCTTCACCGATTCGCCATCGATACGGGACGTGCTGCTGTTTCCACACATGCGCCCGGAGTCGCCGGCCGCCGAAACGGCGGCCGACAGTGACGGGGCTTGAGGCCGCGCAGACTTAGGCTGATACGACCGCTTTCGGTCCATTTGCCTTCGCGGTCGTCTTGTCCCGAGCCCCGCAGGAGCCCCGAACGACAACACGCGGCGTCAGGGTGCACGTGTCGGCAGACTCGCCGGCGATAATCTGCCGCAGGCAATCGACCATGAGGCGGCCACCCTCGGCGATCTGCTGGTCGACCGTGGTAAGCGACGGCGAGCTATAGGCCGCCAACCGCGTGTTGTCGTAGCCGACTACCGCCACATCCTCGGGTACGCTTCGGCCGCTCTCCTCGAGTCCGCGGATGGCTGCGAGGGCCAGCAGGTCGCTGGCCGCGAACACCGCATCGGCGTCGAGGGTGGCCAAGGCCGGCGCCAGGCGGGCCTCGAGATGCTCATCGCTGGCTGGGATGTCGATCACCGAGACGCGATCGCCGCTGCCGGGTTGGTTCGCATCCAGGGCTTCACGCAGGCCCTGCAAGCGCATGGAGAACTCCGGCGTTGTGGGGTCGCCTAGGAAAGCGATGCGCCTTCGACCGAGACTCAGCAGGTGGCGCGCGACGGCGGCGCCGCCGGCGCGGTTGTTGGTCGAGACGGTGCACACGTCTTCCGGCTGTGATATCCCCCAGACCACCAGGGGGGCGCCGCGTTCGCGCAGTTCTCTCAGGCCCTGGTCGGGAATCGCACCGCCGATGGCGGCGATACCATCTGCGCGACACGCCGCGATGAAGTCGGCGTGCCAGTCGCGGCGGGTGCCGCCTTTGACCAGCAGCACCTCGTAGCCGCGATCCGCGGCCGTATCGGCGATGCTGGCGAGCAGATCGGTGACGAAGGGGTCGGCGGCGAAGCGACCTGTGTGCGGGTCCGTCGGCGCCACCACGGCGATCGTGCTGCTGCGTCGCAGGCGGAAATTCCGCGCGCTGATGTTGATTTGGTAGTTGTGCTCGCGCGCCAGCGCCTGCACCCGCTCGCGAGTCTGGTGATTCACCAGCGGGTTATTGCTTAGGGCGCGGGACACGGTGGAGGGTGACACGCCGGCGAGGCGTGCGAGCTCGGCCATGGTGAGGCGCTGCTTCGACTTGGTCTTGTCGTCCATTACATTGGGTCCGTCCCTGCACGGGGGGCGCTGCAGGATGCGGCATCCCGTTAGATAGACTATCTCATCTGCTGCACTGCAAGCCAAGGGGGGCTTGCCACGATTGTCGACGCCTAGCGAGGCAGCTCCAGCGGTGTCAGTGTGCCCCCGGGCGCCTCATGCTCTCCGCGGGCGGCCAAGCGCAAGGCGTGTTGGGCCAGCTCGAGCTGGAGAACGGCGAGTACCTCGGACTGGCCTGCGAGCAGCACGCTGCCGGCCTTTTGCCACCTCCCATTGGGCAATTGCGCTTCAATATGCGCCCCAGGAATCACGTTTTCCTCGTCGATTCCGTAGCGGCGCAGGCGTCGCTTCACGCGACCGAGATAGTGGGTGCGGGCGATGACCTCTTGCCCCGTGTAGCAGCCCTTTTGAAAGCTGATTCCCTCGAGCAAGTCGAGATCGAGCATTTGGGCAACGAACTCCTCGCGTGTCGCTTCGCTGGTGATCCACGGAATTCCAGCGCTGATATCGCGCTGCCACCAGCGCTCGTCGTCGGCCGGTGCCTGGGAGGGCTCCGCCGGAGCAAGGCTCACCGATAGGACTCTCGGGTTCGGATCTGGCCAACGGATGGCAAGCTGCCCATCGCTCAGCCAGCGCGCCTGCCAGCGCGAGGCCGGCGCCGATTCAGCGTCGAAGAACCGTTCGGCCATGGTGCCGCTGAGGCCCTGGAAATGCGCCTCGGGCGTCTCCGCCAGCGCGACCTTCGAGCGCAACACGAACATACGCAGGCGGTTGAGCAATTCGCTCGTGCCAGCCTTGGGCACCACGAGACCGAAGTCGTGAGCGGAATTGCGAATCACTAACATCACGGAGAAGACGCGCCCGCGCGCCGTGCTCAGACTCGACAACTGCGCCGGTCGATCCGGTCCCAAGGCCGTAACGTCGTTGCTCAGCTGTCCCTGCAAAAAGGACTCGCTATCGACGCCGGAAACGCTAATCAGGGCCAGCGATTCCAGGGTTGCAAGCCAGTTGCCACTCTTGTCCGTATCCACCGAATTTCCCTTCAAAAAGTCCAACCGCCGTGTTTGATCGCACACCGGGCTTCGGAGAGAATAGCCCGCGTCCTCTTTCGATGTCCGGAGTGTAGTTCATGGCCCAGACGCCTCCCACCGAGAGCCCGCCTTCGTCGCCCGATGCAGAGAGTCCCTCGGACGCGCCGACCGCGAGCGAGCGATCAGAGACGAGCTCCGACCGCGGAGAGCGCGAGATCGGAGGCCGCGACGGCCCGGAGCCCACACGCTTTGGCGATTGGGAGAAAAACGGTCGCTGCATCGACTTTTAGAGCCCCCACCTTCGCGATCACCTGACGCGCGAGTATCCACCAGGAAGCAAACACTGCATGTCTCCTTCGACGCCGTCGTCGCGGCCCCTGTCGCCGCATCTACAGGTATATCGCCCGCAGCTCACCTCCGTGCTGTCTATCTCTCACCGCGCGACCGGCGTGGTAAATCTGCTCGGGCTCGCGGCGCTGGTCTACTGGCTCGCCTCTGCCGCCGCCGGACCGAAGGCCTACGCGAGCGCTGTCGCATACCTAACGAGTCCACTCGGGCTAATCCTGCTCGTCGGAGTGACCTACGCATTTTGCTATCACCTGTGTAACGGCATTCGACATCTGCTCTGGGATACGGGGCGGAACTTCGAAATCGCGCAGATCTATCGAAGCGGCTGGATTGTGGTGGGTGCGTCCGTCGCTCTGACGGCCACCCTGTGGCTAGGTGTCATCGGCATTGGGGGCGGGCGATGAGCCGTCGCAGCGCGCTCGGTCAGGTACTCGGTCTCGGATCGGCGAAGGAAGGCGCCGAGCACTGGTGGTCGCAGCGCGTGACGGCCGTGGCGCTCACGCTGCTCGGCCTGTGGTTCGCGGTTGCCGTCGGGCAGCTTGCGGGCAGCGGTACGCTAAGTCATGAAGGGCTCGCGGCCTGGCTCGCCTCTCCGGTCAACGCCGTGTTCACGGCGATGTTCGTGGGCACGGCCTGCTACCACTCGAATCTAGGTATCCAGGTGATCGTCGAGGATTACGTGGATGCCGATACGCTCAAGGTGCCGGGGCTGATCCTGGTCAAGTTTGTTCACTTCGCACTCGGTGCCATCGGTATCTACGCCGTGCTGCGGATCAGTTTCGGAGGCACGCCATGATCGCTGGCGACTACAAGATCGTTGACCACACCTATGATGTGGTAGTGATCGGCGCGGGCGGTTCGGGTCTGCGCGCTACCCTAGGATTAGCAGAAGCCGGCCTAAACACTGCTTGCCTAACCAAAGTGTTCCCCACTCGCAGCCACACGGTGGCGGCTCAGGGGGGCATTAGCGCGGCCCTCGCCAACATGGGTGAGGACGATTGGCGCTGGCATATGTACGACACGATCAAGGGTTCGGACTGGTTGGGGGATCAGGACGCCATCGAGTACATGTGCAAGGAAGCGCCGGACGCGGTGATCGAGCTCGAGCACTACGGCGTGCCGTTCTCGCGTACGGAGGAGGGCAAGATCTACCAACGCCCCTTCGGCGGCATGACCACGCACTTCGGTAAGGGCACGGCACAGCGCACGTGCGCGGCCGCCGACCGCACAGGCCATGCGATGCTGCACACCCTCTACCAGCAGTCCCTGAAGCAGGACGCCACCTTCTTCATCGAGTACTTCGCCCTCGATCTCATTATGCACGAGGGCGAGTGTCGCGGTGTGATGGCGTTGAACATGGCCGAGGGCACGCTGCATCGGTTCCGCGCGCAGATGGTGATCCTGGCCACCGGCGGCTACGGTCGCGCCTACTTCTCCTGCACGTCCGCGCACACCTGCACCGGCGACGGCAATGGCATGGTGCTGCGCCAGGGGCTGCCCCTGCAGGATATGGAGTTCGTTCAGTTCCACCCCACGGGCATCTACGGCGCGGGCTGTTTGATCACTGAGGGCGTGCGGGGCGAGGGCGGCTACCTAACGAATTCACAGAACGAGCGCTTTATGGAGCGCTACGCGCCCAACGCCAAGGATTTGGCCTCCCGGGATGTCGTATCCCGCTCCATGACCATCGAGATCCGGGAGGGGCGTGGTGTGGGCAAGGAGGCCGATCACATCCACCTGCATCTTGAGCACCTAGGGCCCGAGGTAATCCACGAGCGCTTGCCCGGTATCGCCGAGACCGCGCGAATCTTCGCTGGCGTCGACGTGACCAAGCAGCCGATTCCCGTGCTGCCAACGGTGCACTACAACATGGGTGGCGTGCCGGCCAACTACCACGGCGAAGTGGTGACCCTGCGCGATGGCGATCCCGAGTCCGTGGTGCCTGGACTGATGGCCGTAGGCGAGGCGGCCTGCGTGTCAGTGCACGGCGCCAACCGTCTGGGCTCGAACAGCCTGCTCGATCTGGTCGTCTTCGGGCGTGCCGCGGCCAAGCGCTGCGCCGATATTGTCAAACCTGGCGCGCGCCAGCCGGCGTTGCCGAACGATGCGGGCGCATACGCTATCGAGCGCCTGGATCGACTACGTCACGCCAAGGGCGAAAACGGTACCGCGGCTTTGCGGCTTAAGATGCAGAAGATCATGCAGAGCAACGCGGCGGTGTTCCGCACGGGCGAGACGCTGGAGGAGGGCTCGGCGGGCATGCAGGAAGTGGTGCAGGAGTTTGCCCACGTCGGCGTGTCCGATAGGTCGTTGAT
Source organism: Pseudomonadota bacterium (assembly GCA_039193195.1). Taxonomy (NCBI): domain Bacteria; kingdom Pseudomonadati; phylum Pseudomonadota; species Pseudomonadota bacterium. Next base: position 72,226 of record JBCCWS010000012.1, on the reverse strand, counting down.
CTGGAACACAGACCTTGTGGAGACCTTGGAGCTCGACAACCTGCTCACGCAGGCAGTCGCCACCGTGGAGGGCGCGCGCAACCGCAAAGAGAGCCGTGGCGCTCAGGCGCGCGAGGACTTCCCGGATCGTGACGACGATAACTGGATGAAGCACACGCTCATCTGGGTTGAGGACGACGGCAGTTATCGGATCGACTATCGTCCTGTGCACATGCGAACGCTGACCGATGAGGTCGAGGTGGTGCCGCCTAAGGCGCGCGTCTACTAGGTCTCCTGCGGTGATGGCTAGATAACAGAGGAATATGTCGTGGCTCAGTTCCGACTGCCAAAGAACTCCCGTATCGGCAAGGGCAAGCAGTATCCTGTTGCCAAAGGGGTGAAGAACAAGAAGCGCTTCGACATCTACCGCTACGATCCAGACTCGGGCGCCAACCCGCGCGTGGATAGCTACGAGGTCGACATGGACGAGTGCGGACCGATGGTGCTCGACGCCTTGATCAAGGTGAAGAATGAGATCGATCCGACGCTCACGTTCCGTCGCTCTTGTCGCGAAGGCATCTGCGGCTCGTGCGCGATGAACATCGATGGCACCAACACGCTCGCCTGCACCAAGGCCTGCGACGAGGTGAAGGGGGACGTGAAGATCTTTCCCCTACCACACATGCCGGTCATCAAGGACCTCGTGCCTGACCTAACGGGGTTGTACGCTCAGTACGCATCCGTGAAGCCCTGGTTGCAGTCGCGTACGCCGGCGCCACCGGACAGCGAGCGGCTGCAGTCTAAGGAGGATCAGCAAAAGATTGATGAGCCCTCAGCGTGCATTCTCTGTGCGTGTTGCTCCACCTCCTGCCCGAGCTACTGGTGGAACAGCGACCGTTACCTGGGGCCGGCGGTCCTGCTCCAGGCCTACCGTTGGATCGTCGATAGCCGCGACGAAGCGACCGGTGAGCGACTGGATGATTTGGAAGACCCGTTTCGCCTCTATCGCTGCCACACGATTCTCAACTGCACGCGTACCTGTCCTAAGGGCCTGAATCCGGGGAAGGCGATCGCTGAGATCAAGAAGATGATGGTGGAGCGCCGGCACTGATCTCGATGCCAACTACTCACCGAGCCCCTTGCGACTCCTCGGACGGACCTCGCGCGCTGTGAGCGAGGCAGATCCTCGTGCGCACCTGGCCCGTTTGCGCTGGCGCTGCCGCCGGGGCATGCGCGAGCTCGACGTGGTGCTGAGCCGCTATCTGGATCGGCACTACGGCGAGGCGCCAGCCCCGCGTCAGGCCGCCTTCGAAGCGCTACTGGAGCTCTCCGATCCGGAACTATTCGACCTGCTGCGGGGGCAGACGGAAGCTTGCGACAGAGACGGGGAGGCTATCGTTGCCGAGCTTCGACGCACCCATTCGGACTGAATATGGGCCATCTCGGTGGCTGACCCTGTGGCGCAGCACCTGCGCCGGCGCCACCGTGCTCGCCGCGCTCGGCATACTCTCGCTCCACGCAGGGCCGTGGGCCTGGCTCGCCGCCGCCCTAGCCCTTTTCAGCGGTAGTGTCGGCGCCAGCCGGCTCGCCTTCCCATCGCAGAGCGGCGGCGGGTCGCAGCTCGAGCTTCACGCCGACGGTACCTTGTACGTGCGGCGCGAGGCAGGCGCGCCGGAGGTTCTGCAAGCTGGTGAGGTGGCACTGGTCAAGCGAGGCCCCTTTCTCACCCTGAGTGGGCGACGGCTGGCGCGCGTGACGGGGGATCGGCGGCGAACGGTTCACCTGTACCTAGCGGCGGACGCCGTGCCGCAAGACCAATGGCGTCGGCTCTGTGCCTGGTCACGGGCGGGGTTACCGCGTTCGCCGAACGACGCTCCGAGGCGCCGGCTGTGACCTGCCGCACAGCTCGAAAGGTCGAATCAGGCCTCCACTCTCCCCATCGCTGTGAAGTTGAGAACTTTCCTCCACTGCATCGGTCTGACTTTGCAGGGAAGGCAGGACTGAGTGAGTAATCGCACGACGGACCAGCTGCTGGTAGAGCGAGCGCAGCGCGGAGACTCCACGGGATTCGATCTGCTGGTCACCAAGTACCAGCACAAAATCGTGCAGCTCATTCGCCGTTATGTACACGATCCGCAGGAGTCGTTGGATGTGGCGCAGGAGGCCTTTATCAAGGCGTTCCGCGCGCTGCCGAACTTCCGCGGCGACAGCGCGTTCTACACCTGGCTGTACCGCATTGCGATCAACACCGCGAAAAACCACCTGGTCGCGGCCAGACGACGGCCTATCGACTACGATTTCGATCCTCAGGATCAGGAGCAGTACGACTTGCAGGGGCGCTTGAAAGACGTCGACACTCCCGAGGGATTAGCCCTAACCGGGGAGATTCGACGTACGATCGAGCGTGCCATCGAGGAACTCCCGGAGGACTTGCGCACCGCGATCATGCTGCGCGAACTCGAGGGTTTGAGCTACGAGGACATCGCCAACGCCATGGACTGTCCCGTCGGCACCGTGCGCTCGCGAATCTTCCGGGCCCGCGAGGCCATTTCAAAACACCTACAGCCGTTGCTTGACTAGGGAATTCGGCCGTGAACGACACCACTTCAAATCACGATCCAGGCCGCGAGCAGCTATCCGCGTTTCTCGATGACGAACTGGCACCCGATGAGGCACGGTTCCTCCTTCGGCGCCTGGAAGCGGATTCTGACTTGACGCGTCACCTCCACCACTACGCCGCCATCGGCGAGGTGATGAGGGGGCACTCGGCGCCGCTGCAAGGCGACCTAGTCGAGCGTGTTAGACGCGCTATCCACGGCGAGGCGAGTCCGCCGATCGCATCGACCGATGCCCCCGAGTCGGCGTCGGGCGAGGCGGCGAGCGGTGGCCTGCTGCCCCTCGCCCGCGTAGCCGCCGCAGCGCTGGTGGCTGGCGTGGTGGTCTTTACGGTGCTACCGCGGCCCGATGCGGGACCCACGCTTGCGGACTCTGGCGAGACGGCGCTTGAAGAGGCCCTGTTCCCCACCGTGCCGCCGGTGACGTCCGCGGGAGGTGAGGGCGTGCTGGTAGAGGTGCCCGGCAATGCGGCCTTCGCCAGCTATCTGCTCAAGCACGCGAGCACGGTGGGCCCAACCGTGCGCCCGGATTTCGTGGCGTCGCAGCGCGCCTACGACCATCTGCAGCCGGCGACGCGCCCCGCTGATGAGGAGGAGGCTGCCTCGCAGGACAACCAGCAGTGATGCACATCCGCCCAGCGACGTCCCGCGCACCGGTGGGGCTCACGTTCCTCCTGTTGGCGAGCACGAGCGTCAGCGCTGGCGAGCCACTGGCCTGGCTGCAGCGCATGAATGCGGCCGTCGACGGGCTGAACTACACGGGTACCTTCGTGCATCTGTCCGGCAGCGAATCCCGGACGATGCAGGTGGTACACCGGGCCGCTACCGGGCGCTCCCCCGTCGCCGAGCGACTGCTGTCCTTGGACGGCCCTGAGCGCGAGGTGCTACGCCAGGACAAGGTGACCCGTTGCACGATGCCAGCCGATCGCGCCGTCGTAATCGATTCGGGCGGGGAGAGCCCACTGCGGGCGGCCCTGCCGAACTACGAAGGCGGCGTACAGGACCTCTACAACATCACCTTTCTCGGCGAGGAGCGAGTGGCCGGTCGCCGCACTCGCCGCATCGCCGTGCGACCTCTAGACCGCTTTCGCTTTGGTTACCAGTTCTGGTTGGATACGGCTACAGCCATGCCGCTGAAGACGATGACCGTTGGAGAACACGGCCGTGTGGTGGAGTTGATGCACTTCACCGAGATCGCGTTTCCAGCGACCGTCGATGAGGCGTTGCTGGCGCCCACCCTGCCCAGCGATGGCTATCGAACCCTTCACCCTTCCCCGGTCGCCGAGCATGAGTTGCGTGCCGAAACCGAGTGGACTGCGGACCGCCTGCCGCGCGGCTTTCGGCTCTCGATCGCAACGCGCGAGCTCGCTGAGGAAGGGCCGACGGCCGAACACCTGGTCTACTCTGACGGCCTGGCGTCCGTCTCCGTTTTTATCGAGCGGACCCGCGCCGCCCGTCGCGCACGCACCACCTTCGCTGAGCTGGGCGCGGCGAACGCCTTCTCGCGCACGCTCGGTGCCTATCAGATCGTCGTCATTGGCGAGGTGCCGGCCGACACGGTCACCATGATCGGCCGTTCGATTCGCCCGGCGGCCCCCCCCGAGCCCTAGGGCCTCACCCTCTGCTCGCTGCCCGAAGCTCGTGACACGTGACGCCCGGCCGCAGTTCGCTGGCGGACGGCGGGTATACTCCGCCCCCATGGACAATATCCGAAACTTCTCGATCATCGCGCACATCGACCACGGCAAGTCGACGCTGGCCGATCGCTTCATCCAGATCTGCGGCGGCCTGACGGAGCGCGAGATGGAGGCCCAGGTGCTCGACTCGATGGATATCGAGCGCGAGCGCGGCATCACCATCAAGGCCCAGAGCGTGCACCTTCGTTACAAGGCGCGCGACGGAGAGACCTACGAGCTGAACTTCATCGATACGCCCGGCCACGTGGATTTCTCCTACGAAGTCTCTCGGTCGTTGGCGGCGTGTGAGGGCGCCCTACTCGTTGTCGACGCCGCCCAGGGGGTCGAGGCGCAGAGCGTGGCGAACTGCTACACGGCCATCGAGCAGGGGCTGGAGGTGGTGCCGGTTCTTAACAAGATCGACCTGCCGGCCGCCGATGCGGACCGGGTGGCCCAGGAGATCGAGGACATCATCGGCCTCGAGGCGCTCGATGCGGTGCGCGTGAGCGCTAAAACCGGTATCGGGGTCGAAGACCTCTTGGAGGAACTGGTCAAGCGTATCCCCTCCCCCGAGGGGAGCACTGGGGAGCCTCTGCAGGCCTTGATCATCGACAGTTGGTTCGACAACTACGTTGGGGTGGTGTCCCTCGTGCGCGTAGTCAACGGCGAGCTGCGCAAGGGGCAGCGCATGCGCGTGATGTCCACGGGCCAAGACTACGAGGTGAGCCGGGTTGGCCGCTTCACCCCGAAGATGCTCGACACGGACAGTATCAGCGCTGGCGATGTGGGCTTTGTGATCGCCGGCGTGAAGGACATCGGCGGGGCCCCTGTGGGCGATACGCTCACCCACCCGAAGCGGCCATGTGCCGAGCCGCTGCCTGGCTTCAAGCAGGTGCAGCCACGAGTATTCGCGGGCCTGTTCCCGGTCAATTCCGAGGACTACGAGGACTTTCGCGAGGCACTCCAGAAGCTCACCCTCAACGACTCGGCCCTGAACTACGAGCCGGAAACCTCCGCGGCCCTCGGCTTCGGCTTCCGTATCGGTTTTCTAGGCATGCTGCACATGGAGATCGTGCAGGAGCGCCTAGAGCGTGAGTACAACCTGGACCTGATCACCACGGCGCCCACCGTGATCTACGAGTTGCTGACGACCGCCGGAGAGACGATCAAGCTCGATAACCCGAGTGATCTGCCGAAGGTCAACGACATCGAGGAGCTGCGTGAGCCGATCATTCGCGGCAGCATCCTCGTGCCCCAGGAACACGTGGGGGCGGTCATCGGCCTGTGCATAGAAAAGCGCGGTGTACAGAAGCGCATGCAGTACACCGCCTCGCAGGTGCAGCTTGAGTTCGAACTGCCGCTCGCTGAAGTCGTGCTCGACTTCTTCGACCGCCTAAAATCCGTGAGCCGCGGCTACGCCTCCTTCGACTACCACTTCGAGCGCTTCCAGGCGGCGCCACTTGTGCGGCTGGACTTGCTGATCAACGGCGACCGAGTGGACGCCTTGTCCATCATTACTCACAAGGACAACGCGCAGCGGCGCGGTCGGGAGCTGGTGGAAGCCATGGTCAAGCTGATTCCTCGGCAGATGTTCGACGTTGCGGTACAAGCAGCAATTGGCAGCCATGTGCTGGCTCGCGGCAACGTCAAAGCGCTGCGGAAGAACGTGACCGCAAAGTGCTATGGCGGCGACGTGTCGCGCAAGCGCAAGCTGCTCGAAAAGCAGAAAGAAGGCAAAAAGCGAATGAAGAAGCTCGGCTCCGTGGATGTGCCCCAGGAGGCATTCCTCGCGGTGCTGCGCGCCGACTCGGGCGGGGGCAAGAAGTAGGGCGCCAGCGCCTTCGCGCTTACCCCCTCGCCCGGTTACCCCACGCCTACTAACCTAACGCCGAAAGCGAGCCGTTCCTGATGTTCAAACTCCTATCGTTACCGACCGTGCTCATCATCGCTGCGATTAGTGGTGCGATCGTCGTCGGTGATTTGGTTCTGATGCGAAGCGGACGACAGGCGCGGGGCGAAGCACCGCCGGCTTGGATCAGCTCTGCGCGAACGGTCTTCGCGTGGACCCTCGTCATCGCCCTCCTGTGGTGGACCATCCTGATCGAGGGCTTGGAGCTAGCGCTCGTCGTGGGTGCCCTGTTGACGGGTGTTGTCTACGCCCTGGAGGTCGGTTTCCTGCGCAAGCGGCGCATCGAGGCGCTGGGGGAGGAGGCGCCAGAGCCACCTGCGGTGGAGTACGCGCGCTCGTTCTTCCCCGTCATCTTGCTAGTGCTCGTGGTCCGCTCGTTCCTGTTCGAGCCTTTCCGCATCCCCTCAGCTTCGATGGTGCCGACCCTGCTAGTCGGCGACTTCATCTTCGTCAACAAGTTCTCCTACGGCATTCGCTTGCCCGTACTGCGCTCAGAGGTGCTGGATTTCGGCGAACCGGAGCGCGGCGAGGTCGTGGTGTTTCGCCTGCCCTCGGACAACCGAACCAACTACATCAAGCGGGTGATCGGCCTACCCGGTGACACGGTGACTTACCTCAACGGAGTTTTACTCATCAACGGTGAGCGAGTGGAGATGGAGCCTATCGAACGCTACACCGGTCCCGGTGCGGAGGAGTCGCCTGAGCCCCAGGTGCTCCTCAGGGAGCGTTTGGGAGAGCGTGTTCACGATGTGCTGCAGATCGAGCGACCTAACTACAGGCACGGAAGCGGTGAGTGGGTGGTGCCCGCCGGTCACTACTTCATGATGGGGGATAATCGCGACAACAGTCAGGACAGCCGCTACCTCAACGCTGTCGGATTCGTGCCCGAAGAGAACCTCGTGGGACGGGCTGAAATCGTCTGGCTCAGCGTCAAGCTGCCGTCCGGTTTCGGCTTGCCAGGAATTCGCTTCGGCCGCTTCGGCGACAGCATCACCTAGGGGATTTGTCAAGCATGCCCAGTACCTCGACCGTGAATCCCGGTATCGCCCCCCCCTGGCGTGGCAGCCGGGGGGTAACCCTGCCCACCTTGATCGTCATCTTGGCCGGCTTGGCCCTTATTGCTTTGGGCGTGTTTCGGCTGATCCCCGTATACATCGGCCACATGAAGGTGGTGGGAGCCATGACGAGCGTCCAGAACGAGTTTGAGGGAGAGAACGCGAGCCGCTTGGAACTGCTCGCCGCGCTGGAGAAGCGCTTCGATATCGAGATGATCGACATCATCCGGTATCGCGACGTGAAGGTGGAGCGCGACGGTGACTTCATGAGCATGACGGCCCAGTATGAGAACGAAGTGCCTTTCATCGCCAACGTGCACTTCCTCGTGCGCTTCGACCACTCCGTGTCCATCGCTCGCGACAATTGACAGACCTGCGCAAACTCACGCGGGCGATCGGCCATGAGTTTGCGGACGGCGAACTGTTGGCGGCGGCCCTTACCCATCGCAGCGCGGGCGGACGCAACAACGAGCGCCTGGAGTTTCTGGGCGACGCTGTGTTGGGGCTGGTCATCGCCGAAGCGCTATTCCGGGCTCGAGACCAGGCCCGTGAGGGAGAGCTCAGTCGCCTGCGTGCCAGCTTGGTCAAGCGAGACACGCTGGCCGACGTGGCTCGCGAACTCTCCATTGGCGATTACCTTCATCTCGGCGTCGGGGAACACCGTAGCGGGGGCTTCCGACGGTCGTCGATTCTGGCCGATGCGCTGGAGGCACTGTTCGGTGCGATCTACCTCGACGCCGGTTTCGATGCGGCCCGTGGTTGCGTGCTACGCCTGTTCGGGTCGCGCTTGAGCGATCTGCCCGATGCCGCCCAGAAAGATCCCAAGACTCGCTTGCAGGAGCTGCTTCAAGCGCGCGCCCTCGCACTGCCGCGTTACGAGCTCATCGCCACCCAGGGACAGGCGCACGCCCAGCGGTTCACTGCCAGCTGTGCGGTGGAAGACCTTGCCCTACTCACCCGAGGCGACGGCACCAGTCGCCAGCTTGCGGAACAGCGCGCAGCTGCGCTGATGCTGGAACGGCTAGAGGCAGCCGGCGAATAGGGCAGCTGGAGGATTCCGCTTCGCTTGCGGGCAGCGACGCATGGCCCCAAGCTACGCGCATGAGTGAGACGGACTCCCCCGAACATTCCACGCCCTCGCCGGCGCCAAAGGTCTTTCACAGCGGCTTTGCGGCGCTCGTCGGCCGACCGAATGTAGGCAAATCGACGCTGCTGAACGCACTTGTCGAGCATCCCGTGAGCATCGTGAGCCCGCGCCCGCAGACCACCCGGCATCGGATCCTGGGCATACGTACGCGCGAGGACTACCAGCTCGTCTTCATGGACACGCCCGGCATGCATCGCCACAGCGGCGGGCGGGCGATGAATCGCTATCTCAACCGCACTGCCGTCTCCACGGCTGCCGAAGCCGATCTGGAGCTGTTCATAGTCGAAGCGCTCCAGTGGCGGGCCGAGGACGCGCAAGCCCTGGAGAAGTTGCGGGCGACGCAGCTGCCCGTGATCGCCGTCGTCAACAAGATCGACCAAGCGCGCCCTCGCGATCGGCTGTTGCCCTTTCTGGAGGAGCTTAGTAAGCGCGCCGAGTTCGCGGCGGTGGTGCCCGTATCGGCCACCAAGAAGGAAAATCTCGAGGCCCTGGAGCGGGCGGTCGTCGATCGCCTGCCGCAGGGCCCCATGCTGTTTCCCGCAGATCAGGTGACCGATCGCAATGCTCAGTTCCGGGCCGCGGAGATCGTTCGTCAGAAGCTCACGATGCGTCTACGTGAGGAACTTCCCTACGGCCTGACGGTGCAGATCGAGGAATACGTTGAGGCAGGGCGCGGTCTGCGTATCCAAGCCCTCATCTGGGTGGAGCGCGAGGGGCAGAAGGCGATCGTGGTCGGCAAGGGTGGACTGAATCTGCGAGAGGCCGGTCGTGCATCGCGTTTGCAGCTAAAGCGTGAGGTGGGCGTGCCGGTAGACCTGCGCCTGTGGGTAAAGGTGAAGGCTAACTGGGCCGACAACGAGCAAGCGCTGCGTTCACTCGGCTACGAGAACCCGTGAGTCGGTGCGAACTCGAGTCGGCGTGGGTGCTGCACCACCACCCCTATCGGGACAGTTCTCTGTTGCTCGAGCTGCTCACGGCCAATCATGGGCGCGTCGGTGTCATCGCCCGCGGGGCTCGCAGCGCAAGATCTAAATCACGCGGGCTCTTGCAGCCCTTCCAGTCGCTGCTCGTGAGCTGGGCCGGGCGGGGCGAGCTTGGCACCTTGGCCACCGTGGAGCGCGACCGAGCCTCTCCTCGCCTCCCTCCTGCACAGCTGATGGCCGGCTTCTACGTTAACGAGCTGTTGCTCAAGCTGCTGCAGCGCCAGGATCCGCATCCCGAGGTCTTCGATGACTATCAGGTCGTGATCCGTTCCCTCGCGTCGGCGGGGGATGATCAGTCTGCGGCTCGCGCCCTGCGCTTGTTCGAGAAGCGCCTACTCGACGCGTTGGGCTACGGGCTCAATCTCACCCACGAGGGCCTAAGCGGCCGTCCAGTGCAGGGCGGTTGCGATTACCATTACTACGCAGAGAGCGGCCCGGAGCCTGCGGGCGTTGCCGAAGGCGCTACCGTGGTGTCGGGCGAGGCTCTGCTTGCCCTGGCCGCCGAGCGCCTTGAGGAGGCTCAGCACCTGCAGGTAGCTCGCCAACTTCTCAGCGAGGCGCTGCAGCGCCAGCTTGGGGGGCGCGCCTTGCGCACTCGGGAGGTCGCGAAAGCCACCGTGCGCCGTCGGCGCACAAGCGCAGCAAGCTCGACGGCGGAGCGCTAGCGCATGATTTACGGCATCGGCACTGACCTAATCTCAATCGAGCGCATCGAGAATATCTATGCTCGCCATGGCGAGGGCTTCGCCGAACGTATCCTCATGCCCGAAGAGCTCGAGCGCTTCTCCACCACGAAGCACAAGGCTCGCTACCTAGCTAAACGCTTCGCTGCCAAGGAGGCCATCGTTAAGGCCCTCGGCACGGGCTTTGCCCGCGGGCTGTGGGTGCGTGATGTTGGAGTGGCGTCCGACGAGGCGGGACGCCCCTCGCCGATCTTCTCGGCGCGCGGCGAGGAGGTGCGCGAGCGGCTAGGCGTGGGAGAGGGCTTCCTCACCCTCACCGACGAGGCTGGCTTGATCGTGGCTGTGGCCGTGCTGTTGCGTGCCCAGGCGGGGCCGAGCGCACACTAGGGTTCTGCACGGCTAGCCATTGGAGAATTCGCAGCTACTCTTTACCCCGAGGTGCGTCGCACCTACGCCCGTGGGCCCTGCCACGCGCGTCGTCGCGCCGCGCCCAGGAACAGGCGCGACTAGTTCGACGAACTCACCGGCCGAGACACCGGGAGGCGGCGAGCAGGTGAGCGCGCGTTGACGGATCGTGAGCAATCGCCGATGCGCGGCAAGGGTTCGCGCGCCGGTGCGTCCGGCGCCAAGCCCCGCCCGCGCAAGCGTGCGGCGCAGACCGTACGAATCGATGATCTTACTCATGACGGCCGTGGTGTTACCCATATCGATGGGAAGGTTGTGTTCGTCTCACGAGCGCTTCCAGGCGAACTTGTGCGCATCGCCCGGCGCCGCAGCCACCGCCGCCATGATGAGGCCGAGTTGCTCGAGATTCTCGAGCCCAGCGATAGACGCATCACGCCTCGCTGTAAGCACTTCGAAATCTGCGGTGGCTGCTCGATGCAACACATCACCGCGGCCGATCAAATCGAGGCGAAGCAGCGCGTGTTGCTCGAGAACCTCTCGCGCATCGGGCAAGTCACGCCCGAGCGTGTGTTGGAGCCTCTCACCGCGCAGCCTTGGGCCTACCGTCGCCGGGCGCGCCTCGGGGTGCGCCACGTGCGATCGAAGGGACGGGTGCTGGTCGGTTTCCGCGAGCGTCTCAGCCCGACCATCGCCGACATAGACAGCTGCGAGATTCTCAGCGCGCCGGTTGGGCATTTGCTCCACCCACTGTCCGAGCTCATCAGGGCGCTCACAGTGCGCGAGCGAATCGCGCAGATCGAGGTGGCTCAGGGCGAGGACGCGACCGTACTCGTGCTACGCAATCTGGCACCGCTATCCAGTGCGGACCTGAGCGCGCTACGCGCGTTCGAGCGCGCACATGGCGTTTGCCTCTGTTTGCAAGCGGCGGGGCCCGAAAGTGTCGTCGACGTAGACGGCGCGCCATCGCCCACGCTCCATTACACCTTACCAGCCTTCGCAGTCACGATTGGTTTCCTGCCAGGTGACTTCGTGCAGATCAACGCGCGGTTGAACGAGAGAATGGTGGAGCGGGCCGTAGAGCTGCTCGCGCTGCAAGGTGATGAGAAGGTCCTCGATCTGTTTGCCGGCGTCGGTAACTTCACCTTGCCCTTGGCGCGGCGGGCATCGCAGGTGGTGGCGGTGGAAGGGGAGGGAGCGCTCGTAGCTCGCTTGCGTGACAATGCGCTACGCAACGGCTTGGAAGGCAAGATCCAGGCCCACGTGGCGGATCTCTCCGAAGACATCACACCGTTCCCATGGGCGAAGGGCGCTTACGATGCACTCCTGCTCGATCCCTCGCGCGCCGGCGCGCACGGCGTAGTGCCGATGGTGAGGCGCTGGAAGCCAGCACGGATCTGCTACGTCTCCTGCCATGCTGGTACGCTCGCGCGGGACGCTGGTAAGCTGGTGAATGAACATGGCTATCGCTTGCGTCAGGTGGGCGTGATCGACATGTTCCCGCATACAGGCCACGTCGAGTCGATCGCAGTGTTCGAGCGCGGGCGCTGAGGGGCTGTCTATGGAACGGTCCATTAGCGTACATGTGGATATCGCCTCCCAGCGCTTGCGGTGGTCGGACGGTCACGGGCACGCGCAGAGTTTCCTTGTATCCACGGCCGCCAGTGGTATCGGGCAACAGATGGGCAGTGAGCAGACGCCTCTCGGGCGGCACGTCGTTCGGGCGCGCATAGGGGATGGCGCTCCCCTGCGCGCGGTGTTCGTCGGTCGTCGTGAAACGGGCGAGATCTGGTCGCCCCAGCTGGATGTCCAGTTTCCGGCGCGCGACTGGATACTGACACGGATTCTCTGGCTCAGCGGGACGGAGCCCGGATTAAATCGTCTCGGGCGCGTGGATAGCATGCGTCGCTACATCTACATCCATGGCACGCCGGACGATCAGCCTATGGGGCGTCCTGCCTCCCACGGCTGTGTGCGAATGCGCAATGATGATGTGCTTTGGTTGTTCGACCACGTGCCGGTAGGCACTCCCGTGACGATTGCGGCGAGCGCTGCGACGGGTTGAATAGCTGGTGTATGCTGCGCTGCGCGCGATGCGGGCTCCTTCCGACCTCGCGCAACACTTCCCAAGGGACTGAACGGAGACCCAGATGCAGCGCTCGCGACAGGAACTGGTGGACGTACTGCGCACCTCCGAGTTGCTCTACAGCAGCGAGGCGGTTTCCGACGCCTTCGACACCATGACCGGGCGAATCAACGAATCTCTGGGCGAGGTTCTCGGCGACAGCGATCTGCTTCTATTGCCAGTGTTAAAGGGCGGGATGTACCCAGCGGTACAGGTGATGGCGCGCCTCACGGTGCCCTTTACGCTCGACTACCTTCACGCCAGTCGCTATGCAGGTGGGCTGGAAGGTGGCGAGCTCACTTGGCGCGCCGAGCCGTTCACGAGCTTAGAGGGGCGCACCGTGTTGGTGGTCGATGACATCTTCGACTACGGCCAAACCCTGGAAGCCATTGTGGAGTACTGCCGGGGTGCGGGTGCGGCTGCCGTGTACAGCGCGACCTTCGTCATGAAACGGCGAGAGCGCTACATCTCCGAGTACCGGCCCGATTTCATCGGCGTCGAAATCGACGATCGCTACGTGTTCGGATGTGGAATGGACTACGAGGAATACTTCCGCGGCTTACCTGAGCTAAGGGCACTGTCAGCCGACTGATTCGCGACTCCAGCTGCGCCTTGAGCTATGGCGCGCTATCGGATGCGCTAACTGACGAGCCGGTGTTTGGCGTGGCGACCGCGACCAAATTTATGACGCATTTTCGCTGACGACGCGTTTACGCACGTTACTGCCCAAGAATCGCACCAGAATCGGCCTTTTTGGGCCTTGTTGTGAAGTCTACGAAAACTGCCGCTAAGTACTAAGACCACGACATTCATTTCAGGGAGCGACATCTGAGTCGCTCTTAGGTGGCATCTCATCCCCTGATGTCTCGTCCGACGACTCGTTCGGCATCGCCTCGGCCGGCGGCGGTGCGGGAGGAGGCCACGGGATGCTCTGCATGCGTCGAACGGGGTCGGCGCCGTACAAACGAGCGTCCTCTAGCAGATCATCGAGCAGCGCGTCCGGGTAGCCCTCAGGCAGCTCGATAGGGGTGATCCGTGAGACAGCACCGAAGGCTGGGTGATCGACGTAGTGCAGCTCTCCGCTGGTCATCACTCGGGCTTGCTGAAGCTCGTAGTTCACACTTCCCGCTTGCGAAAGGGTGAGACTAAGCTCCAGGTGAAGACGGCGCTCGACGGCGAGTTTCACAGTGCCGTCTATCGAGAGGTCGTCGCGCTGCAAGGTGATTGGACGGGGGTTGGCAACGTCGCGGGGGTAGGTCAGCTGCATCCAGCGCTCGTGCAGTAAGGGTTCGTACGCGCTAGATCGGCGCAGGCGGTCGAAGAGCGTGGACAGCTCGCGCGTGTCCGGCGCCATATCGGCAAAGCGCTCCGGAAGCGGCGCCTCGTAGCGATACACAGGCGGTAGGCCCTCAGCGCTCAAGTACCCGAAGCCATCGGCGAAGGGAGCCGGTTCCGACGGCGATTGGGCACTCTCATCCTCTAGCGGTGCGCTGAGCTGGTCCAGTGCCGCGGCGTCGCCGGCCGCGGTAGCGTCGGCGGCTTCGCGCCACTGGCGTTCATCCAGATCCGATCGCTGCAGGGGCCGAAACAAGATGATCTCCACCGCGTAGGCGCGCAGCTGCGACTCGGTTTGTGCAACGCTACCCAATGGGAGCGCCAGGAAGGCGACTGCCATCGCCGCCGCGGGGCGATAACCCTGATAGCTTGCGCCCGTGTGGGGGCGCGATCGGCCGTGCACTGTCATCTATTCACGTTCCCCTTTTCCTCGACGCGCCCGGCTCGCTGACGGTCTTACGCGGCGGTGCCTGCGCCGAGCGCGCTTAGGAGCGTTCGAACCTGTTCGATCCGATCCTCAACATCGGCCATGTCTGCCTTGAAGCGAAGGATACTCTGACCGTCCAAGCGGAAGGTGTGTGGATCGCTCTGAATGAGGCCGATGAGCTGCGCCGGGTCGACGTTGGCCTTGGCCCGGAACTCGATGCGTCCGCTGGCGGCGCCCGCATCTATCTTGCCGATGCCAAGCGGTGCGGCCAGCACACGCAGGTGGGCGATCTCGAACAAAAGCTGGGCAGGTGGCGGCAGTAGTCCGAAGCGGTCGATCATCTCTACCTTGAGATCTTTCAGGGCGCTCTCATCATCCATGCTCGCGATGCGCTTGTAGAGTACCAGGCGCATGTGCACGTCCGGCATGTACTGCTCAGGCAGCAGGGCGGGGGTGTGCAGATCGATCTCCGGACCGTGATCTGAATTACCCTCCAGGTCCGGTACCTCGCCCCGCTTGAGGGCGTCGACGGCGCGCTGGAGCAACTCCGTATACAGAGCGAAGCCGATCTCTTGGATCTGCCCACTCTGCTCGTCGCCGAGCAGTTCCCCGGCGCCGCGAATCTCGAGGTCATGGGTGGCCAAGGCGAAGCCGGCGCCGAGTTCCTCAAGGGACTCGATCGCCTCTAGGCGCTTTACCGCGTCGGCGGTCATCGCCTCTCGTGGGGGTGCGATCAGGTAGGCGTAGGCGCGGTGGTGGGAGCGTCCCACGCGGCCGCGCATCTGATGCAGCTGGGCGAGGCCAAAGCGGTCTGCGCGGTCGATCACTATCGTATTGGCCGTGGGTACGTCGATGCCGCTCTCGATGATCGTGGTGCACAGGAGCGTGTTAAAGCGTCGATGGTAGAAGTCGAGCATCACGTGCTCTAGGTCACGCTCGCGCATCTGCCCGTGCCCGATGCGAATGCTAGCCTCCGGCACGAGCTCCTGGAGCTTCTTCGCCATCGCTTCGATGGTCTCGACCGAGTTGTGGACAAAGAACACCTGCCCGCCGCGTTTGATCTCGCGCAGAAAGGCCTCCCGGATCAGCGGCGCGTTCCAGGGGGTGACAAAGGTCTTCACCCCCAAGCGGTCTTCCGGTGGCGTGGTGATAAGGGACAGGTCGCGCACGCCGCCCATCGCCATATTGAGGGTGCGGGGAATCGGCGTGGCGGTCAGCGTGAGCAAGTCGACCTCGGCGCGCAGGGCCCGCAGGCGCTCCTTCTGGCGCACGCCGAAGCGTTGCTCCTCATCTACGATGGCCAGCCCTAAGTTCTTGAACTTCACACTCGATTGGAGCAGGCGATGGGTGCCGACGATGATATCGACGGTGCCGCTTTCAACGCCTTCCAAGATGGTGCTCATCTGCTTGCTGGAGCGGAAACGTGAGATGACCTCCACCCGTACGGGCCAGTCGGCGAAGCGATCGGTGAAGGTCTGGTAGTGCTGCTGGGCGAGCAAGGTAGTGGGAACGAGAACGGCTACCTGCTTGCCGCCCTGAACGGCGACGAAGGCGGCCCGCATCGCCACCTCTGTCTTGCCGAAACCTACATCGCCACAGACGATCCGATCCATCGGTTGCGGTGCGCGCAGATCGTTGATCACCGAGGCGATCGCTTCGAGCTGATCAGGTGTCTCTTCGAAGGGGAAGCCCGATGAGAAGATCGTCGTATCGCGTTCGGAGAAGCTGAACGCATGGCCCTTGCGCGCGGCGCGGCGCGCGTAGATATCGAGCAGTTCTGCGGCGACGTCGCGGATGCGCTTGGCCGCGCGTGAGCGCGCCTTGGCCCACTGGTCCGTGCCTAGGCGATGCAGGGGCGCGGATTCCGGTGAGGCCCCCGTGTAGCGAGTGATGAGGTGAAGGGCGTGCACTGGCACGTAGAGCTTGTCGCCGCCCGCGTACTGCAGGGTGAGGAATTCGTTGCGCGTACTGCCGACCTGAAGGGTAGTCAACCCGAGGTAGCGGCCGACACCGTACTCCTCGTGTACCACTGGCGCGCCCTCGCGCAGGTCCGTGAGATCGCGGATGATCGACTCGGGGTCGGCTTCCGCCTTGCGCCGGTGGCGCCGACGCGCGCGTTCGCCGAGCAGCTGAGTTTCGCTGATCAGCGCGATGCCCGCCTCGCTCAGCACTAGGCCCCGCTCCAGGGGAGCGATGAGCACGCAGTGTGCATCGCCTGTTTCCAAGAACTCGCCCCAAGAGCTCACCTGCTTGAGGTTGGCGAGGGCGGTCTCACGCAGGGTGTCTTGCAGCTGCTCTCGGCGCCCGGCCGATTCGGCTGCGAGCAGCAGGCGCCCGTCGAAGGTGGCAGCGAAGTCCAGTAGTTTGGCGGCCGGCTGTTCAGCTCGGGGGTCTATCGGCAGCTTGGGGGGTTGGGAGGTGGCGAAGTTCACGGCTCGCCGCGGATCGAGCTCGAGGTCGATCGCGTGCGGGCTAGCCTGCACCCGAGAGTGCTGCGCTAGCAGCTCCATCACGCGCGCCGGTTGCAGGGCCAACTCGTCCGGCGTGAGGATTGGCCGCTCGATGTCGTGGGCCAGCTGGTCGTAGCGCGATTCGAGCTCGGACCAGACCGCGTTGATGGCTTCCTCGAGGCCGTCCCGCCAGGCCATTGACACCTGCTCGGGTAGGTAGTCGAAGAGCGACGCCGTGCGCTCGAAGAACAGGGGTAGGAAGTACTCGATGCCCCCTGGCGGGACGCCACGGGAGACTTCCGCGTAGATGACCGATCGGTTCGGATCGCCTTCGAAGCGCTTTCGGTAAGCTGAGCGGAACTGCTTGATGCCATCTTCCGTGAGTGGGAACTCACGGGCTGGCAATAGCGATACCTTGTCTAGCCTATCGATGGAGCGCTGGGTGGTGGGGTCGAAGCGTCGAATGCTCTCGATCTCATCGTCGAACAGATCGATCCGCAGGGGAGCCTCGGCGCCAGTGGGGAACAGGTCGAGGAGGGCGCCGCGGATCGCGTACTCGCCGTGCTCGTGCACCTGCGCCACATTGATATAGCCCGCTTCGTCTAGGCGGCGACGGGCTGCGTCTAGGTCGAGGAGGTCGCCGGCGGCGAGGGCCAAGCTGCTGCCGTCGACGAAGCTGCGCGGCGCGAGCCGTTGCAGCAAGGTCGCGAGGTTCAGCACCAGGACACCCCTTTGCAACGACGGCAGGCGTGCCATTGCGCTCAAGCGGGTGGCGATGATATCCGGGTGTGGAGCGAAGGCGTCGTACGGAAGCGTCTCCCACTCGGGGAACTGCAGGACCGGCAGGTCACTCTCGGCGCTGGCGAAGAACTTGATCTCGGCGGCGAGCTGCTCGGTGTCACGCGCGCTATTGGCGATCACCACAAGCGGAGCGTCCGAGCGGGCTGCGGCGCGCGTGAGGCCTAGCGCGTAAGCACTGCCCTGCAGTGCGCCCCAGGCCAGGGCGTGATCGCCATCGGCGACGGGTGGGGCGAACACGCTCGCCCGCGAGTCGGGGGAATCTGGCATGCGTTAGTCATGGTCGACGCGCGCCGCAACCCCGTCCGCAGCGCCACCTGCCGACCTGTCGGTGAAGGTCAGGCCCGGCGTATGGTGCGATTGAGGCGTTGGAAAATCCGTTTGGCGCGGGACTGCTAGCGGACGCGTTTGACGACCGTGTGCAGGACGTACTGATATTCGAAGTAGACCACAAAGCCGTCGTATTCCCAACGGGTGATCGGTGGGTCGCCCACCGCCGCACGCTGGCCGGAAGGCTGGCCGAAGCTGTTGCGCACGCGGTCCATGGTCATGCCCCTGGCAGGCACGGCCATGTTGCCGCGCTCGGTGATCGGCTCCATCCGCAGCTCGTCGGCTCGCGCCGAGCTCGCCACTAGTGCGCCGAGGGCGAACACAGCCAAAGCGGCCGCACCGACCGCCGCCGCCAGCCGTAGCGGGCGCTCCATTGCGTGTCGGGGAAGTGTGATGGCAGGCGCCTGGGTACGCTTAAACATCGCGACGTTCTCCTACTCCGATCGCGCCCCCGGTAGGGCGTGAGAGCCAGTTTTTATCACCGGCCTACCCCGATTCACAATCGTTGACAGACCCTAAATCCCGTTGTTGCGTCGCCAGACGCTTCGCCTTAACATCCGCGCAGCCGTCCAACCAGTTGATTTAGATACCAATGGTGGGCGGGCTTGAAGCTTGCCGATACTGCTTCGGCCAGCACGGAGATTCGCACCGACCGCGAGTCTGCCGCCTCTGGAACCACGGTTCTGCGTGTGGGGTCCCACTCTTTCCATGATGATCCGCCCCCTGGAACTGCTTCTCAGTTTGCGCTACCTGCGTGCGCGTACGCGCAACCGCTTCGTGTCCTTCATCGCCCTGGCGTCCACCGTGGGCATCGGCGTTGGTGTCGCCGCCCTGATTACGGTCATCTCCGTCATGAACGGGTTCAGCGCAGAGCTGCGCGACAACCTCTTAGCAGTGAGTGCTCACGTCACCGTGCGCCATCCTGGGGCTGCTCCGCAGGAGGGTTGGGCCCCCGTGCTAGAGGCCTTGAGTCGGGGCCACGGGGTGAGCGGTGTAACGGCCTACGTCGAGGGGGAGGGCATGTTGGCTCGTGGGGCTCGTTTGCGTGGGACGCGCGTGGAAGGCCTCGATCCGACTGCGCCCACCGTATCGCGGCAACTCGAGAACTCCTTAGTCGCCGGTGATCTTTCAGGCGTGACCGTGAACAGTCGCGCTGCGTTGGTCGGCGCGGGCCTAGCAGCGCTGCTCGGTGCGAAAGTGGGGGAGCGCTTGAATCTACTGGTGCCGAAGGTAGGGCCGAGGGGCAAAGTGACACCCAGCTTCGAGCGCATCACGGTGGCCGGGATCATCGAAGATGGTGTGCAGGAGATCGACAGTACCCGGCTGGTCATGCATCGAAGTGACGTCGCCGCCCTGCTCGGCCGTGAGCGCTCACACCTGGACGGCGTCCGCGTTCAGCTCGAGGATCTGATGACCGCACCGGCAGTTGCTGAACGGTGGCAGGAGCGCCTGCCAGTGGGGTTTACGGTGGAGGATTGGGCCGATGAGCAAGCGTCCTACTTTCGCGCTGTGGCTACTGAGAAGTTTATGATGACGCTGATTCTCTCGTTGATCGTGGCAGTAGCTGCCTTCAACGTGGTCGCCACCTTGGTCATGGTGGTCAATGACAAGCGCACGGATATCGCGATCCTGCGCACGATGGGGCTGACCCCGCGTAGCGTGACCTTCGTTTTCCTCACTCAGGGGTGCTTGATCGGCTTGATCGGCGTGCTTGGGGGCCTGGCCCTAGGCCTTCTCATCACGCTCAATCTGGAGACCCTCGTACCCGCCGTCGAGGGCGTGCTTCGGATCAAGCTGATTCCCACCGACGTCTATTACCTCAACGATATCCCCACCGACGTGCGGGTACACGAAGTTAGCCTGATTACCCTCGGTGCCTTCGCCCTATCCGCCCTGTCCACCCTGTATCCGGCCCGGCGAGCGGCACGCACGCAGCCTGCAGACGCCTTGCGCTACGAGTAGGTGGCCATGTTACTCAGCCCCTACGAGCTGGCGATTGGGTGGCGCTACGTGCGCAGCGGCCGAGGGCCTGGGTTCCTCTCGTTCATCTCCCTGGTATCGATGGCAGGGATTGCGACCGGCGTCTTCGTGCTGATCGTCGTGCTGTCAGTGATGAACGGCTTCGAGCGCGAGCTGCGCGAGCGCATCCTCGATGTCACATCGCACGGTGCCGTCATGGGCTATGGAGGGCCCATCGAGGATTGGTCTGCGGTCGAAGGTGCGGCGAGGCGCGACACTCGGGTGGCCGCCACGGCGCCATTCGTAGACGGGCAGGGGCTGTTGGTGAGCGACCATGGTCTCACCAGCGGCGTCCAAGTTCGCGGCGTGGCGCCTGAGCGGGAGGCTCTGGTGGCTGCCCTCGAGATGCACCTTCAGCGGGGTTCCCTGGCGGCCTTGGCAGAGGCACGCTTTCGCGTTCTGATCGGGCGTGCCCTAGCGGACTCCCTAGGCGTGGATGTGGGCGACCGCGTTACGCTGCTAATCCCCGAGGCTAACGTTACGCCTGCCGGCGTGTTGCCGAGGCAGCGGCGCTTCGAGGTGGCAGGGATCTTCGAGGCTGGTATGCACGAGTACGATCGACGTCTCGCCTTCGTGTTGCTACGGGACGCGCAGGCGCTTTACCGATTGGGGGATCGGGTGACAGGTGTTCGATTGCGCTTTCACGATCTCTTCGACGCGCCGCGTGCCGTTCGCGATATCGCCTTGGAAGTCGGCGAGATCTTCTACGTACGCGACTGGACCCGCGAGCACGCCAACTTCTTCCGCGCGATCGCCCTCACCAAGAGTGTGATGTTCATTATCCTGCTGCTGGTGGTGGCTGTGGCCGCCTTTAATATCGTCTCAACCCTCATCATGGTGGTGAATGAGAAACGCGCTGACATCGCGATTTTGCGCACCAACGGCGCTTCCCCAGCAAGTATGCTTGGTGTTTTCGTGATCCAAGGGGGCACGATAGGGATCGTCGGTACGCTCGCAGGGTTGCTTGCCGGTGCGCTGGTGACGCTCAACCTCGATCGACTGGTGGCCTGGGCGGAGGTGCTCATCGGCGGCTCGCTGATCGATGCCAGCATCTACTATATCGATGATCTGCCCGCGGACCTGCGCTTGGCGGACCTCACACTCATCTGCGGGACGGCGTTGGCCCTCTCTCTGCTGTCCACCCTGTATCCAGCCTGGCGCGCCTCGACTACGGCGCCGGCGGAGACCCTACGCCATGAGAGCTGATTCCCCTTCCGCCGCTGACTGCTCACTCGCCTGTGAGGGGTTGGTTCGACGCTTCGGTGACGGCGAGCATCGAATCGACGTGCTGAAGGGCATCGACCTGCACGTCGAAAAGGGGGAGCGCCTAGCCATCATCGGTGCCTCGGGCTCAGGTAAGACGACTCTGCTGCAGCTCCTAGGCGGTCTCGATACGCCTAGCGAGGGAAGGGTGGTGATCAACGGCGAGGACGTCGCTTCCTTGGGCGAGGCGGCACGCGGGCGCTGGCGCAACCAGCACGTGGGCTTTGTCTATCAGTTCCACCACCTATTGCCAGAGTTCAGTGCCCTGGAGAATGTGGCGATGCCGCTACTGATCCGACGGCAACCCCCCGCGCAGGCACTGCCTAGGGCACGGGACTTGCTAGAGCGGGTGGGGCTGGGTGCTCGCATACGCCATCGACCCTCGGAACTCTCCGGAGGCGAACGTCAGCGCGCGGCTGTCGCCCGTGCCTTGGTCACCTCGCCCGTGGTGGTGCTGGCGGACGAACCCACCGGCAATCTGGACCGCCCCACGGGCCGACAGGTGTTTGAGCAGATGCTCAAGCTGAACGAGGACACGGGGGCGAGCCTTGTCGTGGTGACCCACGACCCTCAGCTGGCCGCGGCGATGGACCGGATCTGTCGCTTAGACGAGTCTGGTCTGCACGAAGAAGCCCCCTGAATCTGGCAAAAACGACCGGATAGGCGGCGAATCGGGTGCTGGCTACGCGGCGATCCTTGGCTCTTGCCGAGGAGTAGTGGTGATTTGTCCCACTGCGCTCTTCACGAGGTCAGGGATGGACGCCGTGTCGCCAAGTATCGCCTGCGCAGTCCTGCTGGCCGTTTGTCTGGTGCATCGGCTACCGACGCTGCCCGTCCTGCCCTTGCCAACGGCGTTGGCGATCGGCACGGTCACCGCCGTGCTTGTACTTGCCGCGGGCTGGCGCTGGCGTCGTCGGCGTGCTGCGGGGGCTTTGCTCGGCGGCGTCGCAATGGTGGTCTGGGTCGTCCTCGCCGCTGGCGTTCGGCTGGACGGTCGCCTTCCTGTGAGTCAGCACGGTATGAGCGTGCGCGCGTTGGCGCAGGTGGTGGGCGTGCCCGTGCAGCGAGCGGATCGCTGCGAATTGATGATGGACACGCTGGCGCTAAACGGGCGTCGGCAGCGTCTTCGCTTGCAAGTGCGATGGTATGGTGAGCTTGCCTGTGAGCCGCTGGAGCCGGGAAGCCGCTGGTCGCTCGTGTTGCGCGTGGGCCTGCCAAGGGCAAACGCCAACCCGGGAATCTCCTCGCGCGAGCGCCGCTGGTTCCGCGCACACATCGATGGGCGCGCCTGGGTGCGGGCAGAGCAGCCGCACGAGCAGGTGGCAGGGCCTGAGGGGCGCGCCGCAGTGGCCCGCCTACGCCGTGCGTTAGCCGAGCGCCTGGGCGCAGCCCTGCCGCCTTCGCTCAGCGAGGCCTACCCGCTGCTCGCCGCCCTGACGCTCGGACTGGGGAAGCCCTTTGAGCCGTCAGTTCGGGAGACCTTGACCATCACGGGGACGGGCCATCTGTTCGCCATCTCCGGCTTACACATCGGCTTGCTCAGCGGGCTGTGTCTCGTACTCTCCAGGGTCGGCTGTAGTTTTGGGGTACGCCCAGCGCCTGCGCGGGGGCCGTTGCTCTTCGCTCTGCTCGCCGCCTGCGCCTACGCTCTGCTCGCCGGTTTTACGGTGCCTACGCAACGGGCACTGTTGGGCCTGGCCGTGGTC
Organism: Pseudomonadota bacterium; assembly: GCA_039193195.1. Taxonomy (NCBI): domain Bacteria; kingdom Pseudomonadati; phylum Pseudomonadota; species Pseudomonadota bacterium. The sequence continues at coordinate 49,324 of JBCCWS010000012.1, read as the reverse complement.
TTGGGCGCGAGATGCCTAGGGCGACAGGCGAGCGCGCCTAGGGCGCTAGCCTTGGCACTGCTCGGCGTGCTGATACTCGATCCCTTGGCTCCATTGGACGAGGGGTTCTGGCTGTCCTTTCTGGCGGTGACCTGCCTTGTGCTTGGGCGCGTAGAGGCGACGGTCACGCGCTCGTGGGTGATGGCTCAGCTCCGATTGGGACTGGGTCTGTTGCCGCTCGGTGTATCGGTGTTCAGTCAGATCAGTCTCATCGCACCGGTCGCCAATCTACTCGTCGTGCCGATCTTTGCTGTGGCCATCGTGCCGATTAGCTTGATCGGTGTGCTCGCCGCCGCAGTGTCGCCATCGCTGGCAAGCTGGCCGCTGTGGCTGGCGGGGCAGTGCTTGCTTGCGGTGCTCGGTGGCCTGAAGTGGTTGGGTACATCGCCCATGATCCGCCTTGAGGTCGCGCATCGCCCCGCGCTTTGGGCATTGCTCCTCGCCCAAGCGGGGGTGCTCCTGCTGCTCGCGCATGGCCTGCCCGGGCGCCGACTCGGCGGCCTTCTCTGTACCCGGCTGTTCATGTCCATACTTGTGCAGACTCGACCTGCGGCCCTTCCATCCGATGTCGTGCGGGTGACGCTCCTCGACGTCGGCCAAGGGATGGCGAGCGTCGTCGAGACACGTGATCACGTCATGCTCTACGACGCGGGTCCAGCGTACTTCGGCGGCGGCAGCGCGGGCGCGGCGGTGGTGGCGCCGTTCCTGGCCGGTCGCGGAGTTCGGTCCCTGGATCGCATCGTGCTCTCCCATGGCGATAGCGACCACGCCGGTGGCCTAGGCGATGTGCTGCGCTTCTACCCCGGCACGCCTGTGTTGGCTGGCGGCGCCGACACGCCGTGGCCGGCCTGCCGGGCTGGCCAAGGCTGGGAGTGGAATGGGGTGCGCTTCGCGGTGTTGCACCCCGCGTCGTCCGGTTGGAAAGGGAACGATGGTTCCTGTGTACTGCGCATCGCCGTGGGCGAGGAGACGCGCGAGCGCAGCGTGCTGCTCACCGGTGACATCCAATCGCGAGCGGAAGCCCATCTGTTGCAGCAAGCGACTTCGGCGTTGGACGTGGATGTGTTACTCGCCCCTCACCACGGCAGTGCCAGTTCGTCGACGTCCGCCTTCGTCGGCGCCACGACGCCCGAGCACGTTTTGTTCGCCTGCGGCTACGCGAATCGCTGGAACTTCCCGCGACAGTCGGTGCGCGCGCGTTGGACGCGCGCCGGCGCCGCCATCCACGTGACGGCCAGTGACGGTGCATTGACGGTGACCCTGCGGCCGGGGGAGGTCTCCCGCGTGAGCGGTGAGCGCCGTCGAGGGCGGCGATACTGGTCAGTCCCCTAGCGGCGTCGAAGGCAGCGCTGGCGCGGATCACGTATCATCTGCGCCACTCTTGCGGTCCGGAGCAGCAATCTCACCATGTTCGAAATCGTGAGCGCCGGCGGCTGGCTGATGTTGCCCTTGATCATGTGCTCGGTAGTGGCTGCGGCCATCACCGTCGAACGCCTGTGGGCGCTACAGCGCAAACGGGTATTGCCAGCCGACCTCTCCGCCAAGGTCGCCGTGTGGGTGGAAAAGCAACAACTCGACGATCGTCACGTGCGTGCGCTACGTGAGAATTCGCCGCTCGGGCGTATCCTCGCCGCCGGCGTGGCGCGTCGCAACGCAAACCGGGAACTTATCAAAGAGGGCATCGAAGACACCGGGCGTCAGGTGGTTCACGACCTGGAGCGCTTCCTCAACACGCTCGGTACCATCGCAGCGATCTCACCCCTGCTCGGTCTACTTGGCACCGTCGTCGGCATGGTGAAGGTTTTCGCGGCGATCACCCTGCAGGGGGTGGGCAACCCCGAGGTGCTCGCCGGCGGCATCTCCGAGGCGCTCATCACCACGGCGGCGGGGCTCTCCATCGCGATTCCGGCGCTGGTGGCCTACCGCTACCTGCGCCGTCGCGTGGACACCTTGGTATTGGAAATGGAGCAGGAGGCGATCACGCTCGTCGATGCGCTGGTGCGCGGCGACGGCGGTTCAATCGCCCCTGCGGCCACCGCTGAGGCGGGGCGGGCGGCACGCGCCGGCAACCGCGGTGAGCGGCGAGATCAGGCGGCGGGCAGGGCCGGCAAGCCCTCGCCCACACCAGACACGCGTGCCTCACGGCGTCGAGCGAACTCGTGAAGCTCAGCGCTCGCGGCAACGAAGAGCCAGACGTCAACCTGACTTCGTTGATCGACGTGGTCTTGTTACTGCTCATCTTCTTCATGGTCTCTACCAGCTTCGTGCAAGAGACGGAGCTGAGCATCCAACTGCCTGAGGCTTCCCTCGACGAAGCTACGCCCGATCAGCGATCCATCGAGGTGGCGGTGTCCGCCGCAGGAGGCTACTTCGTCAACGGTAAGGCGTTGGTCAACGATCAGCCACGCACTCTGCGCCGCGCCCTGGAACGCGAACTCGGTGAGGATCTCAACGACCCGAGTGGCGTCTCTCTAGTGGTTCGTGCCGATGCGAACGCTACGCACCAAGCGGTGGTGAGCGCGATGGATGTAGCGGCGCGCATTGGCCTCACGCGCGTGGACATTGCCACCGTCAACAGCGGCGGCAGCCCCAGCCCTTAGAGGCGGCGAGCCGCGGCCGCAGTTGTACCCTATGAGCGCGTCAGGGCCAGGTACGGCCAGTGTTTACCGACGTCTTATCGCCTACGCGCTGGCCCATCGGGGTGTGCTTATCGCTGCTGTATTCGCGAACCTGCTCTACGCGGGCACCGATAGCGGTTTCGCTTTTTTGATAAAGCCGCTTCTCGACGGCAGCTTCGCCGAGCGTGATCGCGGCGTCGTGATGATCATCCCCGTGGCGGTCCTCGGTCTGTTCGCCCTGCGCGGCGTGGCGGGTTTCGTGGGTGAGTACTGCACGAACTGGGTCTCCCGTCAGGTCATCACGCGTCTGCGAGAGGAGGTGCTTGAACACTACCTGCGAATGTCCTGTGCAGGCTACGACAGCAGCTCTGCCGGAGAGATGTTGTCGCGCCTCACCTACAACATAGAGCAGGTCGCGCACTCCACTACCAAGACGTTGGCGGTGCTCGTGCGCGATACCTTGACGATCGTGGGGCTTTTCGCGCTCATGCTCTATCTGAGCGCGCTGCTCACCCTGTTCATTGCGGTGGTTGCGCCGATGATCGGCCTCGTCATCGTTTGGGTAGGCAAGCGCTTCCGCCGCTACAACAAGCGCATCCAGGAGTCGATGGGGAGTGTGACTCGAGTGGCGGAAGAAGTCATCTCCTCCCATCGCGTGGTGAAGATATTCAATAGTCAAGAGCGCGAGGCGGAACGCTTCGCCCGCGCCAGCGACCTAAACCGAAAGCTCCATATGCGATTGGTCGTGGCCCAGGGCGCTAGCGATGCATCGATCATGATGCTGGCAGCGATCGGCGTGGCGAGCATCGTGTTCGTGGCGACGTTGGAGACGATGGAGATCACCGCAGGTAGCTTCGCCGCCTTCCTCGGCGCGATGACCTTGATGATGGCACCGCTAAAGCGACTGACGGGGCTGAACTCAAGTCTGCAGCAAGGCATCGCGGCGGGCGAGAACATCTTCGCGCTGCTCGACTCACCGGTGGAGCACACGGGCGGAGAGCTGCGCGTGGGGCGAGCGCGGGGCGAAGTGAACTTTGAGCGGGTTGGTTTGGCGTACGACCCGAGCAAGGGCTATGTCCTGCGCGACATCGACCTGCAGATCAGCGCCGGCGAGACCGTGGCTTTCGTGGGTCGATCCGGTTCGGGCAAGACTTCTCTCGTGAGCCTGTTGCCCCGCTTCTACGAGGTGAGTGAGGGCCGCATTACCCTCGATGGGCGTGCCCTGGGCGACTACGCTCTCGACAGCTTGCGTGACCAGATCGCACTGGTGAGCCAAGACGTCACCCTCTTCAACGATACGATTGCCGCCAACATTGCCTACGGAGCCCCGCGTAGCGTGTCGCCGCAGGAGTTGGACGCCGTGGCTCGAGCAGCCCACGTTAGCGAGTTCGCGCAGGCGCTTCCGCAGGGGTTGCAAACGCAGGTCGGCGATCGCGGCGTACTGCTCTCGGGGGGCCAGCGGCAGCGGATCTCCATCGCGCGAGCCTTGCTAAAGGGAGCGCCCATTCTGATCCTTGACGAGGCGACCTCGGCCCTCGATACGCAGAGCGAGCATCACATACGAGCGGCCCTGGAGACGCTCGTGCGCGGTCGCACGACGCTAGTGATCGCCCACCGCCTGTCGACAATCGAGAACGCGGATCGGATCGTTGTGCTGCACGACGGGCAGATCGTGGAGCAGGGTCCGCACTCGTCGCTTCTAGCGAAGAATGGCCATTACGCGAGCTTGCATCAGCTGCAGCGCAGCCAGGGCGAGCTCGAGTCAGCGGCGGGCGAGTCCGGACCAGCGATTCGTGGGCCTGCCGCGCCGTGAGCGGGGCGCAGGCGAGGATCGAGTCCGCCCTAAATCGCGTGTGGTACCCCGCCGCGCAGGCGTCGGGATGGCGCCGCGTGTCCTGCCTCGCATACTCGCTGCTCACCGCGCCGCTAGAGTGGTTGTTTCGGGCGGTCGTCGCTGCCCGTTACCGGGCCTATCAAAAAGGTTCGCTGAGCGCCCACCGCGTCGGTACGCCGGTGGTGGTGATCGGCAATATCACGGTGGGCGGTACGGGCAAGACGCCCTTTGCGAGCTATCTCGCGCGTTGCCTTCGCGAGGATGCGGGGTTACGGGTGGGGATCATCACGCGAGGGTACGGCGCGCAGCGCGCGCGCGGCGACCAGCCCGTTCGCGTCGATGCGTCTAGCGATGCGCGCGCGGTTGGCGATGAGCCGGTATTGCTAGCCATGCTCAGCGGATCGCCCGTGGTCGCGGGGCGTGATCGTGTGGCGGCGGCGCGTACCCTAGCGGGGGAGGTTGACGTGCTGCTCGCCGATGACGGGCTCCAGCACCTGCGGTTGAGCAGAGATCTCGAGATCGTGCTCCTAGACGGCGAGCGGGGCGTCGGCAATCGACGCCTTCTGCCAAGCGGCCCCCTGCGCGAGCCCCTTGCGCGACTCAGCGACGTCAACACCCTGGTAATCACCGGTGCTGAGTCGAGGTCTCGCGTCGGGGGCGCTGTCGAGAAGCCGCGCAGTATTCCCTTGCCAAACGGTGCGCCAACACCGCTGCGAGCCGAGGCGCTGCTGACGACAACCTATTCAGTCGCTACGCCGCGACGGCAACGCGCCCTTGCCGAGTTCGTCGGCCGGCCAGTCCACGCCGTTGCCGGCATTGCCCATCCCAGCCGATTTTTCACTCTCCTGCGCGAGGTCGGTTTGGAGATCCTCGAGCACCCCTTGTCGGACCATGCGGTGTTTGAGGCGCAGGCGATCGACTTCGACGACGATATGCCAGTGCTGATGACCGAGAAGGATGCGGTAAAATGCCGTTCTTTCGCGGACGCGCGCTGTTGGGCGGTGCGCTTGGACGTGCGGATGGCGCCTGAGGCCCGTAGGAACCTCGTGGCGTCGGTTGTCGCGCTGTGCGCGCAAGGAGCCCCAAATGGACCGTAAGCTTCTGGAGATCGTCGCCTGTCCGGTGTGCAAGGGAGAGCTCGAGTACTGGCCTGGGCAAAAGGAACTGGTGTGCCGAGCTGACCGGCTCGCCTTTCCCATTCACGACGGCATCCCGGTCATGCTGGAGGAAGAAGCGCGCAAGCTGAGCTTGGAAGAGCTGGACCGCAAAGCTGGCGCTTGAGCTTACGGGCTCGAGAACGCCGGACCGCCCTCCGGCGGCCCCGCCCCCATGACCTTCCGCATTGTCATCCCGGCACGCCACGCCTCCGTGCGTCTGCCCGGCAAAGCCCTCCTCGACATCGCCGGTGAGCCCCTAGTGGTGCGCGTGATGCGCCGCGCCCAGCGCGCCGGAGCCCGCCAAGTACTGGTCGCCACCGATCATGCGGAAATCGCCAAGGCGGTGCGCGCCGCCGGCGGCGATGTTCAGATGACCGATGTCGCTCACCAATCCGGAACGGACCGCATCGCTGAGGTTGCGCGAGCGCGCGCTTGGCCCGAGGACGAGGTAGTGGTGAACGTGCAGGGGGACGAGCCGCTCATCCCGCCTGCGGTGATCGGTCAGTGTGCTGCTTTGCTTGCCGAGGACGCTGGGGCCGACCTCGCGACCCTCGCCTGGCCAATTGAGACGACCGACGAACTCGCCAGCGACGACGTAGTCAAGGTGGTCTGCGATCAGAAGGGCGATGCCATGTACTTCTCTCGCGCTTCGATCCCCTTCGATCGTGAGGGCGTGCCTGCGCCGGGCACACCGCTGGCCCTGCGCCACATTGGCTTGTACGCCTATCGGGTACGTTCGCTACTGCGCCTGGCAGGTGTCCCTGCCCCGGTTCTGGAGCAACGTGAACGCCTCGAGCAGCTGCGCGCCCTGTGGCTCGGCATGCGGATCCGCGTCGCGCTCGCCGAGGAACTGCCACCCCGGGGAGTCGACACCGCGCAGGACCTGGCGCTTGTCCGAGAGTCCTTTCTTACCTGATCGCTTAGGAGTTCAACGCGTGGCCAAGACGCACCGGCAAGCTTCCGTACTCTTCGTTTGTATGGGCAACATCTGCCGATCGCCCACTGCTCAAGGGGTGTTCGAGAGCGTGGTCCAGGCGCGCGCACCCGATCTTTCCTGTGCGCTAGATTCAGCCGGCACGCACGCCTACCACGTGGGTCAGCCACCTGACCGCCGCTCCCAAGCCGCAGCTCTTGCCCGGGGCTACGACCTCTCGGCGCAACGAGCTCGCCAGGTCGCGGCGGACGACTTCTACCGCTACTCGATGATTCTCGCGATGGACCGAGACAACCTTGGGGTCCTCCAGTCGATGGCGCCGACTGATGCCACCGCTGAGGTTGGATTGCTACTGAGCTTCGCAGCCAAGGCCGACGTCGAGGAGGTGCCGGATCCGTATTATGGCGACGGCCTGGGCTTTGAGCGGGTACTCGATCTCGTGGAGGAAGCTGCCGAGGGCCTACTCGCGCACTTGCGCCGGCAGGCCCCTGGTTGACGCGACGCTAGTCATTCGCCGCCGCGGCTGGCGGCTTTGGCGGTGCGCTGTCGCCGCCGCCAGTGTCACCTGAGGATGGTGCAGATGCGGGCGCGCTAGGCAGCGGTTTGGGGGCCTCCGATGCAGGCGCACTGGGGGCCGCAGGCGTCGCGTTTTCATCCGCCGCCCTGGCGGCGACCTTCGGCTCCGGCGGGGCGGCCGACTCTTTGGCTGCCGTCTTGCTGGTGCCCTCCGTCGACTCGCTACCCGGAGCTCGGCGTCGGCTGGGCCCGGCATCTCCTCCCTCGCGGGATGCCTTCGCCTCGGCGGTGCCATCGGCCCGCGGCGCGCCGCTGCCGCCGGTCTCGGCGCTGATCTGCTGGGTAGCGTCCGGGCCAGCGTTCGGTGCCCCTTCGCCCTCGCCCGTGCCAGCGCCACCGCGCCTGCGACGACGGCCCCCACGGCGGCCGCGGCGGCGACCGCTGGGACGCTCGCCGCCCTCTGGGCTGGCGTTGGTTCCGTCCTGCGGGCCGTTAGAGGAGGGCTCGTTCTTGGGCGCCTCCGACTTCGCGTTGGCCTCTACGGCCGCGTCTGGCGTCGCAGCGGCGGCCACCGCGGCAGCGTTCTCTCCATCGCCGGCCGCGTTGCCCCGGCGATTTCCGCCACGGCCACCGCGGCTGCGCCGTGACTGCTGCTGTTCGTTGCTCGCGTTGGCGCCGGCGTTCTCCTCACCGCCGCCGCTGCCGCGACGGCTGCGGGAACGGCGGCTACCGCCCTCCGTTCGATTGTCGCCGTCGCGAGCTGATCGACTGTCAGCATTCGCACTGCGCGTGCCGTCCCCCTCGGTGCGACGGCTACTTCCGCTACGTCGGCCGCCTCGCTTGCGCCCCCCGGCACCGGCGCTGCGCGACTGACCGGAGCCGCTGCTACCGTTGGCTGCACGCCCGCCGCTCGGACCGCCGCCGCGCCGAGAGCCGTTCGCCGTTCGACTACGTGCCTTGGGCGCGGGGTCTTCCGCGGGCGTCTCGTCTTGGGCTTCGCCGCCGAGCACGCCAGACATCCACGCCATCATCTTCGTGATCACGCCGGGCTGCGGTTCAGGTTGATCGGCCACCTTGTCCGGGCTCGGGGCGGGCGCCGGCGAGTCTGGCACAACGTTCTGAACTGCCGGCGCTTCGGAGCGGGCCGGGGGAGTGGGCGCGATCTTGGGCGCATCCTCCTCTTCCGGCGGGGCAAGCCGGTAGCTCACGTCAGCGTTCTCCGGCAGATCCACCTCGTCGGTGCGCACCCGGCGCAGGTTGTAGTTTGGCGTCTCCAGCTTAGGCGTCGGCACCATGACGACTCGCACCCCAGTGCGCGTCTCTATGCTGGCGAGGTTTTCACGCTTCTCGTTGAGCAGGTAGGTCCCTACCTCGACCGGTACTTGGGCGACCACCAGCGCCGTCTTATCTTTGCGCGCCTCTTCGCCGATCAGGCGCAGGCAGGCCAGGGAAAGCGACTCCACATCGCGAATGTAGCCTTGGCCGTTACACCGCGGGCAGACGATGGTGGCCGACTCTTCGAGGGAGGGGCGCAAGCGTTGGCGTGACATCTCCAGGAGGCCGAAGCGCGAGATCCGGCCGATTTGGATCCGCGCGCGATCCATCTTCACTGCCTCGCGCAAGCGGTTTTCCACCTCACGTTGGTTGCGCGAGGGGCCCATGTCGATGAAGTCGATGACGATGAGACCGCCGATGTCGCGCAGGCGCAGCTGGCGGGCGATCTCGTCAGCGGCTTCGAGGTTGGTATTGAGCGCGGTGGTTTCGATGTCGTCGCCCTTGGTGGCTCGGGCGCTGTTGATGTCGATGGACACCAGTGCCTCGGTCGGATCGATGACGATGCTGCCGCCCGAGGGAAGGCTCACCGTGTGGGCGAAGGCCGACTCGATCTGACTCTCGATCTGGAAGCGAGTAAACAGGGGGACCTCGTCCTCGTAGAGCTTCACGCGACGGGTCTGCGTAGGCATGACCTGCTCGACGAAGGTCTTGGCGTCTTTGAAGACCGTCGGATCGTCGATGAGGATCTCGCCGATATCGGCGTTGAAGTGATCGCGCAGGGCGCGAATCATCAGATTTGAATCCTGGTACACCAAGAAGGAGGCGGAACGGCCAGCGCAGGCCTCCTCGATGCTGGTCCACAAGCTCATGAGGTAGCGCAGGTCCCAGTCGAGCTCCTCCTGAGATCGGCCTACTCCGGCCGTGCGAACGATCAGGCCCATGCCCTCGGGAACGTCCAGGCTGGCAAGGATCTCGCGCATCTCGGCCCGGTCTTCCGCCTCGATCCGGCGGGACACACCGCCGGCGCGGGGGTTGTTGGGCATCAGCACCAGGAAGCGACCGGCGAGGCTGATAAAGGTCGTCAGCGCCGCGCCCTTGTTGCCGCGCTCCTCCTTCTCTACCTGCACGACAACTTCCTGGCCCTCGCGCAGTACTTCCTTGATATCGATCCGCGAGCCGCCATCGGGCTTGCTCTGGAAGTAGCTACGAGCCACTTCCTTGAGTGGCAAGAAGCCGTGGCGCTCGGCGCCGTAGTCGACGAACGCAGCTTCTAAGCTACGTTCGATTCGAGTGATACGCCCTTTGTAAATATTGCCCTTTTTCTGTTCCCTTGAGGGTGTCTCGATGTCGAGATCATAGAGCTTTTGGCCATCTACGGTGGCCAGGCGCAACTCTTCTTGCTGAGTTGCATTGACGAGAATTCTTTTCATGAGTGGTCTGACCGAAGAGGGGGTCGCCTGCTGGGCGCTCGGCAGGGGCGTCGCTGAATTTCGCGTTCATGGTGGTCGTTGCAGACACACTTGGCTCCAGCTCGGCTGCTGCCCTTGCGCGCGACGATAGGCGGCGGGGCGCTGCCGGAAAAAACTCACCGACCGATGTTCCGGGTCCGAAGATCCGGAAGCGTCGAACGGAAACGGAGACGGGTGACGAACGACGCCAGACGCGCGACTCGAAAGCGGGCGCCAGCGCTGCCGGCCGGCCTGAGGGCGACCCAGGGTTCAATTGAATCCCGGGCCCGAAAAACGCAGTATGGCGCGCTTCGGGGGCCTGTACGGACACTCGCGCCAGCCGCCCTCGTGGGCGCGGCCTGCGCCGGAAAAATGCCGGCATGTCACGCGGTTATACGTACCCGCGGAGGATAACAGAGCACGTCATGCCAAACCAGTACTGCACCTCGTTGAGGCCTGTGGAGCCAGTTCGGAGTTGCCCGTGAACCGCCCGGGCGAGCATTCCTCCGTGCGGCAGGTGATCGTGGATCCCGAGTTCGCCGGCCAACGGCTGGACAACTTCCTTCTGCGCGAGCTTGGCGACGTGCCCCGCAGCGTGGTCTACCGCATCGTCCGCAAGGGCGAGGTGCGAGCGAATGGTGGTCGGGTGGCCGTGAGCTATCGACTGCAAGCTGGTGATCGCATTCGCATTCCGCCTGTACGCCGCACCGCGCCGCAGGACGCCGCGAGTCGCTCCGCCGGCGCCGCCAGCGCCATGGCCTCTCGCCTCGAAACGTGCATCCTCTACGAGGATCGGCGCCTGCTGGTCTTGAATAAGCCCGCCGGTCTGGCGGTCCATGGAGGGAGCGGTATCCGCGTGGGTGCGATCGAGACGTTACGCCATATGCGCCCTGATGAGCGCGCCATGGAGCTCGTGCATCGCCTCGATCGCGAGACCTCAGGCTGTCTCTTAATTGCTAAGAAACGAAGTTTACTCAGATGGTTACACGAGAATCTTCGAGAGCATCGCATGGACAAGCGGTACCTGGCATTGGTCAAGGGGGATTGGCAGTTGGGCGAGCAGCTGATCGATGCGCCTCTCTTGACGCACCAGCGGCGCGGCGGCGAGCGTTGGGTGAGTGTCGATAAGGCGGGAAAGGCGGCGCGGACTCGTTTCCGCCCTATCCAGCTGTTCGGTCGCTGGAGCTTACTTGAGGCCGAGCTGGAGACCGGGCGCACCCATCAGATCCGCGTGCACGCTGCCCATGCCGGCCACCCCTTGGCGGGCGATCCGCGTTACGGGGATGAGGAGGCGGGCGCTCCGCCAGGCCTGGAGCGTATGTTTCTTCATGCCCACTCGGTGGCCTTCGACTGGCCCGACAGCGGCGAGCCATTCCATATGAGTGCGCCGCTGGACGATGCTCTTCGCGGCACCATCGACCGCTTGGAGGAGAGGCAGGCTAGCGTGGTGGCGCGCGGACGCAACCGCGGTGCTCGGCGCCCCTAGTGTCCTGAGTTAGAAGTTCGTTGATGACTTCGCGGCACCTTTTCGCCCCTGAACACGTTGCGCCTCCTCCCGTGGGACCTGCCACGCTCGTCCTCGCGCCGCGCCTAGGAACGAAAAGCCCCGTGCGACCTCTTCAACGAACTTGCGGGACAGGACCCTAGCGCTGCTGTGCGCCCTGAGTTGCGGCCGGTATCGCAACGCCCAGCGAGCGTAGGGTCGTGCTGAGCCAGATCATTGGTAGGCCGACCAGCGCCGTAGGGTCATTGCTGTGGAAGGTGCTCATCAGCGTGATCCCTAATCCCTCGGACTTTAGGGCGCCCGCACAGTCCAGTGCATGCTCGTGATCTAGGTAGGCCTCGATCTCGCGTGGATCGAGAGGACGAAGCACGACGCGGGTGACGTCTATGTGCTGCTGTAGCGCCCCTGCTTGCGGGCCCAGCACACACACCGCCGTGTGGTAGGTCACCACGCGCCCGGCACTGTGCTGCAGCTGCTCGAAGGCGCGCTCCCGGGTTCCCGGTTTGCCCAGGATGCGACCCTCACACTCGGCCACCTGGTCGCTGCCGATCACCAGGGCGGGCTGCGCCTCAGCGAGGTGCTCCCGGGCGGTGTCGGCCTTCGCGCAGGCGAGTCGGGCCGCGAGGGCGGGCGGCTGTTCGTTCGGCATGGGGGTCTCATCGACATCGGGCGAGAGCGTGTCGAAGGGGATTTGCAGTCGAGTCAGCAGCTCACGGCGATAGCTCGAGCCGGAGGCGAGGACTACGGTAGGGGACGCTGTTTCGACGCCTTTTTTTGACACGTGCAGGGGCTCCGATTTACATTTGGCGGTTTATGCGCATCTCATTGTTCGACCGCTTGTCTTACGAGCGCCTCGGCGAGCGGCGTGCTGGTTTCGAGCTCAACGTCACGCTCGATCGATGCGAGCGCCTGCGCGAGGTCGGTGCCGCCGAGGACGAAGTTACCCTGCACGTTGACGCCGAACCCCACGCACACGGGGTGCGCCTGTGCGGTCGTGTGAGCGGCGAGGTTAGCGTGAGTTGCTGTCGCTGTCTGCGTCCGGTGGCGATCGAGGTGGATCGAGACATCGATCTGGTGGTGGTCGGGACCGAGGCGGCGATGGACGCCCTGCCGGACACGGCTGACGTGCACTACGCGCCCGACCTGATGGGCAGATTGGTGGATATCCTGGAAGAGGAAGTGCTGCTCGCACTGCCAGATTTCCCGAGCCACCAAGATTGCGAGCCGCCGGTGTTGCCCGGGGGCGTTGACGTGCAGGCGCCTCGAGAGGGTGAGGCGCGCGAGCAGAAAGAGACACAGCGTCCCTTCGCCACCGCGTTGGCGGGAATGGGGCGCACGGAAGACAACCAAACGGAGTAGCAACCATGGCTGTTCAGCAGAACCGCACAACCCCGTCGAAGCGAGGCATGCGCCGCGCCCACGACGGCTTGAAGAAGCCAGCCCTGTCCATCGACCCCACCAGCGGCGAGACCCATCTTCGCCATCGCGTGTCTGCCGACGGCTACTACCGCGGCAAGCGGGTGATCGAGCCAAAGGCCGAGATCGAGATCGACGACGAGGAGTAAGTCGTCGTTCGACCCGCGGTGGTGATGGATCGAAGGGAGTACTAGGTGATCTATCCGAGGATCGCCGGCACCGGCCGGTATCTACCTGAGAAAGTCATCACGAACCACGACCTGGAGAAGATGGTCGACACCTCGGACGAGTGGATTCGCGCTCGCACGGGAATCGGCAAACGCCACGTCGTGTCGGAAGGTGAGACCACCTGTGATCTCGCCGAAAAGGCGTCGCGCCAGGCGCTAGAGGCGGCTGGCGTTCAGCCCTGCGATCTTGATCTCATCGTGGTCGGCACCACCACGCCCGATCAGGTCTTCCCCAATGTCGGGTGCTTGCTGCAGGACCGTCTCGGCGCGTACGGCTTTCCCGCCTTTTCCCTTGAGGCTGCTTGCGCTGGCTTCATCTACGCATTGGGTGTGGCGGACAAATTCGTTCGCAGTGGCGCGGCGCGCTGTGCCCTGGTGGTTGGCGCCGAGTCCATCTCTCGGATTATCGATTGGACCGATCGCGGTACCTGTGTGCTGTTCGGTGATGGTGCCGGCGCGGTAGTGCTGACCCCGTCGGAGGAAACCGGCGTGCTTAGCACGCACCTGCATGCCGATGGTAAGCACCATGAGCTGCTCGGGGTGCCGTCGGGGATCTCCAAGGGCTTCGATAACATTCGCTCGGGCAGGGACTTCGTGCGGATGAAGGGCAACGAGGTGTTCCGGGTCGCTGTGAACACCTTGGGGGGTGCGGTGATGGAAGCCCTCGCCGCCAACGGCGTCGCGAAGAGTGACGTCGACTGGCTGGTGCCCCACCAAGCCAACATCCGCATCATCCAGGCGATTGCGAAGAAGCTTGATATGCCGATGGAGCGCGTCGTCACCACCGTGGAAGAGCATGGAAACACCTCCACAGCTTCCGTCCCCATGGCTCTCGATGTAGCGGTGCGTGACGGGCGTATCAAGCGCGGTGATCTGATGCTGCTCGAGGCATTCGGCGGCGGGTTTACCTGGGGCTCAGCCCTGGTGCGCTTCTAGGTCGCACGTCTTCGAGGGGCCGCGGCCGCAGCTCCTCAGCTCAGAGCAACTTGAAGTGGTGGCCTCAGGCGGCCAGGCACGCACCTAGGGCTTGCGGGCGACGTGCTGCATCCACACCTGATAGGGGCTCCAGGTGTCTTGCGCGGCGGGGCGCTGTAGGGGAGTGACACTCACGGCCGTCGTCTGCCGCAGTGCGTCTTCCTGGTGGGGGCTGCCCTCAACTTGTTCCTTCCAGACGCGGTAGGGATCCCAACCCCTATCCGGCGCGTCTTCGACCGTCGTGTCGGTCGGCTTCAGCGTAGCCGCTGCGCTCATGATTTGACTCCGTCCATAAGTCAGGGGACGGCAAGTATAGGGTTTTTTCCTTATGGATTGTGTGAACCTGGTCACACGACTAGGGGGATGCGGTGTGAACTCGCGCCACACGGTGGGCGGGTCCGCGTGCCTAGACGGAGCGGACGTTCGGGAAGGGGGTGATCGTGGCGCTATGTGAGGCAACCACCGGCGGGGATGCGGTTACGGCGATACCGAAGTGCTCCAGAGGGCGTGGGCGTCCGATTTCGTAGCCCTGTGCGAAGTCGAGCCCGATGTCGCGCACTCGACACAGGGTGTGTTCGTTCTCCACGAACTCGGCTACGGTCTGTTTGCCCGCGTGATGGCCGATCTGGTTGATTAGTTCCAGGAAGCGAGCGTCGTCGTCGCTCGCGCCTGCCTCGCGCACGAAGCTACCGTCAATCTTGAGGTAGCTTACGGGCAGTTTACGTAGGTAGGGGAAGGAGGCGGAGCCGCTGCCGAAATCGTCGAGGGAGAAGTCGCACCCAGTAGCGCGCAAACGCTCCATGCCCGTGACCGCGTCATCGAGGTTGCCGATGATGGCGGTCTCAGTGATCTCGAAGCAGATGGAGCTGGCGCGATCACCTAGGGCGCGCAGGCGACTGCGCGCGAAGTCGATGAACTGCCTATCGCAGATCGACTTGGCGGACACATTGATACAGCACATCTCGCGGGCCACCACGTGCTCGGGTCGTCGGTCGAGCCAGCGGGTCGCTTCGGTGAGTACCCAACGATCGACTTCGCCGATCAGGTGGTGGCGTTCCGCGGCGAGCAGAATCTGCTGCGGACTCATGAGTAGCTGGTTGCGACGCACGCGCAGCAGTAGTTCGTAGTGTGCCGGCGGGCCTTCGCTCGTCGCACAGGGGTGACCGGTGCTGTCGTAGAGTTGGCGAATCGGCTGGTAGAAGAGCTCCAGGCGGCCGTCTTCCAGGGCGTTCTGAAGCTCTGCGGCCAGGGCGACGTCGCTGTTTCGATGCACGCTCGGGGTGGCGGCAGGATCGATCAGGCGGATACCGCTGAGGCTCTGGGCGGAGGCTTCGCGGCGCGCCGCATCGGCGGCGCTCATCAACTCCGACACGCTCTGGAGGTTAGCGTCGATTTTGACCAGGCCGGCGCTCGCGGTTAGGCGAACGCTGTGGTCAGCCCATTCGAAGTCGTGCTGACTTATCGCGTCGATAGCGCCTTCGCACAGCACCTTGGCTTGTCGCATGGGACAGCGTTCGAGGATGACCGCAAACTCGTCGCTGCCGGTGCGTCCGATCAGATCGCCGCGGCGCATGTGGTCCTGGAGAATCTCCGCCACCTCGCGCAGCAGCGCATCCCCCGCGCTTTGCCCGAAGCGATAGTTGGCGAGGCCGAACTGATCGATGTCGATGACCGCCAGCACATGTTCGCCCGGCTGTTCGTAGTGGCGGTAAAGCAGGTGCTGAAGGTGCCGTTCGAACTGTGCGCGCTTGGCAAGGCCCGTGAGCGCATCGGCAGCACTGTCGGTGTCGTTTGGTGCGGTGGTGGCTACGCTTGGGAGAGGTTCACAGCTGACTAGCAGTGCTGGCGCTGGTAGTGGAGCGTCTTCCAGCATCTGCGTTGCTTCGGCCCGCATGGTGCGCAGGCGGACCGGCAGTAGGCGCTTGTCAGCACAGCGCAGAGTGGTGTTGTGCCATTCGCTCGAGTGCGCATCGCTCTCCAAGATCAGGCGGGTGATATCGATGACATCCTCGCCTGCCTGCAGCTGGACGAAATGCTGGCCGATCAGCTGTGAGGGCGTGTAGGAGAGCTGATCGGCGCCGTGCTGGTTGATGCGCCGGACGATCCCGTGCTCATCGAGCACGAAGTAGATCGCAGGGGCGTCCTCAAATAGGGAGCGGTAGTAGGCGCGGCTGCGCTCGAGCGCATTGATCTCCTGATGGTAGTCGGTCACGTCGATCATCGTGCCGCGGAGGCGTTGAGGGGCAAGACCGTCCTCGCTGGCGGGGTAATCGACGGTCTTCACGTGTTCTTCAACCCAGCGCACGGACCCATCAGCGTGCAGCAGGCGGTAGGTCTGCCGGCAGTGTCCGTGGGCCTCGAGGGCCTGGTGGAAGGCCTTGTGAGTGCGGTCGCGATCTTGCGGGTGCAGGCGCTCAGCCCAGAAGTCGGGCTCAGTTTGCCAACGGTGGCGGGGGAATCCTAGGAGCTGCTCGGCGTGGGGGTTGACCCAGGTATGGAAAGCGCGGGTTGGTTCCGACTCCCACATCACCACGCAAGTGTCATCGGCGCGCATCGGCGGTACGTGCAAGGCCGCGAGGTCATCCAATGCAGGCGCCGGTGAAGGGCGAGGTTGGGCGCTTTGGCGGGCGGGCGGACCGTCGTCGTCGAGCTGGTCCGCAGCCGGGTCGATTTCCTGCATGTCGTCCGTTGTTGTCAGCAAAGGGCGCAGACGTGGCGCATCGGTGGCCAGTCTTCTCTTCAACGCATCATCAAGGACTCCGGGGACGAGGTCAACAAATTTGGGCCGTTTTTCCCAACTTTGAAATTTATGTCATAGATTCAAGCAGGGAGAGGCTTTCGAAGAGATTGAGAACGCCTGCCATTGCCACCGCCGATCAGCTGGATATAATCACAGCTCTGGTAATGTATACAGGTGTGCCACTCATGGACGAACTCACTCCCCGCCAGGCCGAGATACTGGCGCTCATCGAGCGGGTTATCGAGGAGACGGGTATTCCACCCACGCGGGCGGAGATCGCCGAGGAGTTGGGTTTTCGCCCCAACGCCGCGGAGGACCACCTGCGCGCCCTGCAGCGCAAAGGGGTGATCGAGCTGGTGCCCGGTGCGTCGCGCGGTATTCAGCTCAAGGCTAAACAAATTACTAACCAAATGGGCTTGCCGCTGGTCGGTCGGGTCGCGGCGGGTGCGCCGATCCTCGCAGAGGAGCACATCGAGGGGCGTTACCGCATCGATCCCGATCTGTTTCATCCCCAGCCCCACTACCTGCTGCAGGTCTGCGGCATGAGCATGCGCGATGCCGGCATCCTCGACGGCGATCTCGTGGCCGTGCACCGCACGCCCGAGGTGCGCAGCAGCCAAATCGTGGTGGCGCGCCTGGATGACGAGGTCACCGTGAAACGCTATCGGCAGAAGGGCAAGGTGGTGTGGCTGTTGCCGGAGAACCCGGAGTTCGAGCCGATCACCGTCGATCTTGCGGAGCAGGAGCTGGTGATCGAGGGCGTTGTGGTCGGCATCATCCGCGCCCACTGAGCTCGCGTTCTGCCTCGCCCGCTGCCCCTAGCGACAGCGGGCTTCGTTTGCCCCAGTGGTTTTGGTGTTACGTCAGTCGAGGGGCGTGTTTCTCGCTATGCAAGTCGATGGGTTCTCATCGTCGATCAATGCTGAGCTGACTCGCGGCGACGAGGTGGCCAGCTTGCTGGCGGACACACGCATCTGGCGCGGGCGTCAGACACAGGCGCCTCACCGCTTGGCGACCTTGCCCACCGGCTGGCCTGCCCTAGATGAGATGCTGCCCGGTGGCGGCTGGCCGGTCGGTGCTTTAACAGAAATGCTAACTGGCCGGGACGGTCTCGGCGAGCTGTCCTTACTGTTGCCGGCCCTTGCGCAGCTCACTGACGCGAAGCGTGAGAATGCGTGGATCGCCTGGATCGCGCCGCCTCATGTGCCTTATGCGCCCGCGCTGGCAGCTGCGGGGATCAGCTTGGAGCGGGTGCTCGTGGTGGAGACCGAGGCCATGGCGAAAGGTGACAAGCAGGCCCTGTGGGCCGCGGAGCAAACCTTGCGTTCCGGTCTGTGCGCAGCCGTGCTCGGGTGGTTCTCGCGGGTGGACGATCGCGGGTTGCGCCGCCTGCAACTCGCCGCCCAGGAGGGGCGTGCCTGGGGCGTTGCCTTTCGCGATCAACGCCACCGAGGCACACCGTCGCCCGCTGCCCTGCGCCTTGCGGTAGGCCCCTCCGCGTCATTGGGCATCGATGTCGATATCGTGAAGTGCCGGGGGACGCGACCAGGTCGCGTCCACTGTTCCTACCCCACCTGACCGGCCTTTCCCATGTCTGGTGAAGAACCGATCGTGCCGGGGCGGCAAGCCTCGGCGACGCCGTCCCCGACACCACAGCCGGCGCCTGCCGTGGTGCCGCAGAGTACCGCCGCCAGCCAGGGCGCGGCCTTGCCCGAGCGCTTGTGGCTGTGCGTGCGATTCCCACATCTTGCCCTCGAGTGTGCTGGGCGCGCGCAGGGGGATGGGGACACGCCGTTGGTGGTGGTGCAGGGCGTGGGCGCGCAGGGCGTGGTGGTGGATCTCAACGAATCCGCAAGGCGTGCCGGCATCCACCGTGGCATGGGACTGAGCGCGGCGTACGCCCTGTCTCCCTGGTTGCTCACGCGCGCCTTCGATGCCCTTCGGACGGAGGCAGCTTTGGAACGCCTGGCCAGCTGGGCGATGCGTTTTACTTCCGTGTTGAGCACCTCACCCCCGGATGCCTTGTTGTTGGAAGTGCGAGGTAGCTTCCGCCTGTTTGGTGGGTATCGGCGCTTGTCCGCACGTATTCGTCGAGGGTTGCAGGGGGAGTTGGGGTACTCGGCGATGCTCTCGCTAGCGCCCACGCCCCAGGCCGCCGTGTGGCTCGCTCGGGACCGCCGCGAGCACGCGGTCTTCCATGAAGACAAGTTGGCCAGCGCCCTGGGGGCTCTGGATCTTACGTGTCTGCGCTGGCCGGAGAAGACCGTGGAGCGCTTGCAGGGTATGGGCGTGTGCAGTTTGGCTGACTGCCTGCGCCTGCCCCGCGGCGCTTTCGCCCGCCGCTTCGGTAAGGCTCCCCTGCAGGCCCTCGACCGCGCCCTAGGCCGTCTTGCCGAGCCGGTGACCCCCTGGCGAGCGCCTTTGGCCTTCTCCACTCGGCTCGAGCTGCCGGCGCCTATGGATGCCACCGCACTGCTCGAGATTGCGCTGGAGCGACTGCTTGGCGAGTTGGAGCGGTTTCTCATCGCTCGCCAGGCGGCCGTGCGCCGCTTGCGTGTGGATCTGCTGCTCGAGAATCGCACCGTGCAGGCGCTGACCCTAGGGTTGAGTAATCCGGTGACCGATGGTCACTACCTGATGGATCTATTGCGTGAGCGATTGGATCAGCAGCGCTTGGAAGCGCCGGTGTTGGAGCTGGAGCTGCACGCACTGGAGGTCTGTACGCAGCAGGCGGGCAATGGGGATTTATTCGATCGGGCGACGCGGGTGGAAGAGGACGCGCAGCGCCTGCTCGAGCGCCTGCGCACGCGCCTTGGGGAGCGTCGCGTCCACGGTATCGCGCAAGTGGCTGATCATCGCCCCGAAGCCGCTTGGCACAGCGTCGAGCCAGGCACGCGTGTCACGCCAGCGTTAGCGCGCCAGCGACCCCTTTGGATTCTGCGTCAGTCAGAACCGCTGACGGTCGATCGATGTACGCAGCGCCCACGGCGTCGCGGGGTGTTGACCCTGGCCCAGGGGCCGGAGCGCATCGAGAGCGGTTGGTGGGACGGGGCGGATGTACGTCGCGACTACTTTGTGGCGAGGGACACGCAGGGCGAGCAGCTCTGGGTGTATCGTGATTGCCGCAGTGGCCAATGGTTCCTACAGGGGATCTTCGCTTAAGCGACGCGCAAGGGGACTCGCGATTCGACGCCTGAGCGCCGCCGGCGACGCCGCGCTCAAGCGTGTGGCCGATGGCGTGTTCGATCACCTGGCCTGACCAATTTCCTCAACGATCCGCACCACGTGCTCATCGTCGCGCTCAGTGGCGGGCAGATGGTCGGCATGTGTTCCTCCTTTGAGTACTTTCATCCGGACAAGGCCCGCAGTTATTTCTGAATGGAATCGACGTCGCCGATGCTTATCGCCAGCGAGGCATTGGGCGGCGTCTTACGCACGCTGTGCTCGCTGCGGCCGCCCCCGTCGATGTACCTACGGGTGGGTCGGCATGCAGCCTGACAACCATGCGGCGCACCGCCTGTTCGCAGGGACCGAAGACCCCGAAGCCGCGCAGCCCTTCATGTTGTACGCATGGGATTGGAAGGAGAACTGATTGTGTTGTGCACTCGGCCTCATCTGGGGCGCTAGTGGGCCGCTTGGTAAATAAGGTGCTACTCGCCCTTCGGGTCTGCCCAGGGGCAGCGTCCGCGGCGTTGCATCGCTTGCCAATGGCGATGCCATTGGCTGCGCTACGCGCCTTGCTGACGCTGCCCCTACGCAGACTGAGCGCTACCTCATTTACCAAGCGGCCCACTAGGCGCAAGAGCTGCTAGGCTTGGCGCTCGCATTCCATCGCTTGAGAGGACTCCCCGCGCATGCAGACCCCCGCGCGCGATCATCGCAACGCTTTTATCGTGGTGTTGGTGGTGCTGGCCCTAGTCGCCTTCCTGGGCATGATCCGCCCCTTCATGCTGACGCTGGCGACGGCCGCAGTGCTGAGCGTCATGCTCCACCCGCTTTACCAGCGCGTACTGAAGGCAGTGGGCGGCCGTGAGGCGCTGGCTTCCGCCCTCGTTCTGCTCATTTCCGCGGTGGGGCTTGGCCTGCCGCTGCTCGCCCTGTTCTCCCTCGTCGCCGTAGAGGCGGTGCGAGTGGGGCAGGTCGCCTTGCCCTGGGTAGAGGAGCGCGTGCGCAATCCCGATGAGGTGCTTGCCAACCTGCCGGCATGGCTCACCATTCCCGAGCAGCTCCAACCCTTCACCAACCGCGCCATCGAGCAACTCGCGCAGTGGGTAGGGACAGCGGGACGTTTCCTTGTGCAGTACGTGAGCAAGGCGACACAAGGCACGGTCGGCTTCATCTTCAAGCAGTTCATCATGGTCTACGCCATGTTTTTCTTCCTCATGTGGGGGCCGTCGATGTTCGATGAACTCCTGCGCAACCTGCCCCTCACGGAGAAGGACCGCGAGCACATCATCCACAAGGGCCTTTCGGTCACCCGTGCAACCTTGAAGGGCATCCTGATCATCGGCCTCGTGCAGGGGCTGTTGGTGGGGATCGGCTTCGAGGTGGCTGGCCTCGAGGGTGCGGCTTTCTGGGGTGCCTTGGTGGTGCCGGTGTCGGCGATGCCTCTGGTGGGGCCGCCAATCATCTGGGCGCCAGCGGGTATCTATCTCATCGCCCAGGGAGAGTTGATGGCCGGCGTTGGTCTGCTGCTTTGGGGTGGCCTGGTGGTCGGCACCATCGACAACATTTTGCGCCCGCGCCTGGTCGGTAGCGACACGAAGATGTCCGACCTGATGATTCTGATCAGTACCCTCGGCGGCCTGGGCGCCTTCGGTCCCGTCGGCATTATCCTCGGTCCCGTGCTGGCCGGAGTGCTGGTCACGGTGCTGGATATCTATCGTCGCACGCCGCAGTTCCACGGCGCGATGACCCTTCCGGCGGCGCCGGGGCAGGAAGTGCGCAAGGCCGCCGAGCGACGTGAAGACTGAATCGAGCGGCGACGCAGCCGGTGTCATCACCCGCCGCCGCAGGGCATCAATCGATGTAGGGATCGAAAGCGACCGCCTCGCGTAGGGAGTCGAGATCTAGCAAGTCGCGCAGGATGGCCGTATGGCCCTGGCCGGCGATCACCAGCACGCGTTCGCCGGGAGTGGCGTGGTGCTGGATGTGCGCGTACATGCGGAAGTTGCGATGCCACCAGCTCGCAGTGGCGTCGGCACCGGAGAAATCCTCGCCCACGCCGACGTCGTTGAATCGCAGGTATAGATCCTTGTTGCGGCGATCTTCCTCCTGTGAGTTGTGCACACGCAGTAGCTGCGCCATGGTCATCGTCCGATGTTGTTCGGCGATATCCTTACCTATCGTCTCGATGAGGCCTTCGAACTCCGCTTTGCGGGCCGGCAGGCTTTCCATGCGCGCCATCATGGGCTCGGCCAGCCACTGCACCGTGCGCTCGTCGAAGCTGTGGATCTCGTTGAGATCGGATTTATGCGCGATGCGGAAGCCGAGCTGATAGATCTCGTTGATCCCTAGCTCGACGTTGCCCGCACGGTAGTCGTTGTAGCGCGCCTGCATCTTCTGTTGGTCAGCGGGGTCGAATTCGAGCAGCACGGCGGTGGGAGCGAATTCGGCGAGACGGTCCGTGAGTCCCTCGAGGTAGGCCTGGTTCTCGTCGGTGGCCACGTCGATGACGTCGGTCTTCACCATGTCCAAGCCAGGGTTGGCGAAGTGCCAGACGCCGATGAGCATGACTTGGGCGGGCGCTTCGGCGTTCTCGGCGAAGGCGGTGGGCATGATCGCGACGCTGGCGATGAGGGTCAGCATGACGGTCAGAGAGTTAGGTGTGCGCTGCATCACTCGCGTGTCCCTCGACTGGATGAAACTGCGTTGGATGTCAGCGCGCACCTAGGGGTTGGAATCCTCGCAGGAGTGGTCACGCGGCGGCGACCGTGGGGAGGCCGCGCGACCTCCCGGTGTCTGGGGATGGAGTGTGGAACGGCCCTATGGGTGGGAACGGCGTTGTCCGGAGCGTTGCTTGCCAGCCCATGCCGCCTCTTTAGCACCTCGGCTTCCTTGCAAGCCGATCGATTGCGCGTGCCATGTCGGCCGTGACCAACCAACCGTCATGGGCGCTGGCCATATCGCGCCGGGCGAATAGGTAGCCGGAGAGGGCGCCCTCCTTGGCCGCGCTGAAGGGAATTCTGAACCCGGCGTAGGCGCCCAGTTCTAAGCCAACCCCAATCGAGGGCAGCAGTGCGACGGCGTTCGAATCGGCAGTATCGCCTCGGGGAATGGTCGCGCTGATCCCCGGTCCGGCTCGCCACACGGGGGAGTCGAGTAGGTCGTAGCGCAGCTGCAGCCCGTCAATCTCCAGTTGGCGACCGAACAGCGGCAGGCGACCGGCAACGAAGGGAACGATGCGACTGGCATCAGCACCTTCGTACTCCAGGATCTGTGCGGCGCCCACGGCGATGAAGTCGCTCGCGTTGGAGGCAGGTGCTGCCTGCGCTGATGGTTGTTGAGCCCATCCGCTCTGGGTCATGCCCACGGCAATTGCCGCGGCCGCTGTGCAGGCCAGCAGGCGTCTTGTCGGGCCTTTTCTATGCGTGAGTGTCGTAGTTCTTGAGATCAACCAGTAGCTATTAATTTGAGAACTACTCCGAAAACTATAGTTAAAGCACGAGCGACGATATCGTTCGGTTTCAGTCGGGCGTAACGGGTGCCGAGTGCTTCTCACCCCAGCGCCTCATCGCGAGCAGCACGGGACCTAGCTCCTTTCCCTTTTTGGTCAAACGGTAGTCGGCGCGGGGTGGGCGCTCCTCGTAGAAGTAGCGTTCGACAATGCCCTGTTCCTCGAGCCACTTCAGACGTGCGGAGAGGGTATTGGGCGAGAGGCCATCGTGGCCGTTGAGAAAGTCTTGGAAGCGCCGGGTCGGATTGAGCAGGAGGTCGCGTAGCAGCATCACGGTCCACCGTTCGCCGATCACGTTCATGGTGCGGCCGACGGGGCACTTGTTGTTGTACATGGAGTCACTCCTCAGGCGCACTCCCGATCTTGGCGTCGAGACGTGTCGCCCTCGTGCTACATAGTGCCATAGCTCAGGAGCGTATCAGCGGCCCGGCCTCGACCGGTGAAGCGCCAATCGAGACACGGCCAAGTCGTGTGTGCGTAACGCGACTACAGACACTGACGGGCTGATTGCGGCTTTCCAGTCGTGCCCTGTCAACCCGCTCCTCCGCACTGCTGCCTCGGCAGCGATTCCGCGCTGAATTCACCGGCCACCTCATGTCTGGTCGGAACGATGACTTTCTCGATCCTTATTAGTGCTATATCAGGAGTCACTATAGTTTAGATAGTCAAAGGTAAAGAGCATGATCAACTCCACAGAATGGTCGCTTACGCGTGTCCTTGCCTTGCTGTTATGCACGCCTCGGGGTTAGCGGGGGACGCGCTGGCGGACGACCAGGGGACGGCTACAGGCAGCCCCCTCTCCGAGCGTATCCTAGGGGTTTGGCTGAATGAGGATGGAGACGGCTGGATTCGAATCGTGCGCAGTGGCGATGAGTACTTCGGCGTGATCATCGGTGCGCCCGCCGGCTTGAGACCTGATGCCCTTGATGTGAACAACCCGGACCCGGCCCTGCGCACCCGTCCCCTCCTAGATTTGCGGCTGATCTACGGCTATCGCTTTAAGGGCAAACGTTGGGTAGGCGGGCGGATCTACGACCCGGACTTAGGAAAAGAGTACAAGTCACGCCTGCAGCTGCTGGACCGTCGAACGCTTGAGGTGCGTGGCTACGTCGGTGCGCCCATGTTCGGTCGAACGCAGCGCTGGACGCGGGTGGCTGAGCCGTCGCCGTCGGCTGCTAGCCAATAGCAACACGCCGGTGCGTGCTGAACTCGCATCGATGCGTCTGCCTGCGTGGCGTCCTGTCGGTCATCGCGGTAGCCGATGCCGTGGTGGAGCTCGTTGGACGTCGCCACTAGGTCTTGCGCTCGATGTAATCACTCAGTAGTTCCACGAGGGATTCAAGGCGCGCGGATAAATCGATACCTGCGTTTAGGGAGATGGCGTAGGGGTCTGTGAAGAATCGCAGGCCATCCAGGATGGCATCGGCCTGGGCTGCGGTGTGGTCGGTTCGGGGCCAGCCCGCCTGGTGCATGATCGTGGCGACCAGTTGCTGTCGGTGTCCATGATGGGCGAGCGCCTCCGCGGGTTTGTGCTTCAGGACGAACTCGTAGACTGAGAGGGCGTCATCATCGTCAGCGCGCAGCATGAGTTGTTCGCGGATCGTCAACACCAGGGCGAGCAAGCGTGAGCGCACGGTCCGTTTTCGCGCGACAGCCTTCTCGCAGGCGGTTCGCATCTGCACCATCCACTGCGCGGCCACTTCGGCAGCTAGAGCGCCCTTCGACGGGAAGTGTCGATAGATATTGCCGTGGGTCATCTGCAGCGAATCGGCAATTCTGGACAAGTTGAGTGCCGCTACACCCTCCACGGCCATCAGCCTCGCTGCTTCCTGTTCGATCGCGCGGCGCGTTACGGAAGTGTCGTTTTGTCGACGTGTCTTTTTCATTGGAATACCGGTAGATCACTTGCTTTTTACGTGCAAGCGATCTTTAAATGACAAAATGTATATTTTGTTATCAAGGATTTGCTGTGCGTCTCGTCATCGCTTTTCTGTCCCATCTAGTGCTCATGCCTGCCGTCGTAGGCGCGCCGCAAGCCGACGGTATCTTAGGACTCTACTGGAACCCTGACCGCGATCGCATCGTAGAGATCTACGCGCATGATGATGGATCGGTCTGCGGTCGGGTGGGCTGGAGCGCGACTGTCCCAATCGATACGGCGAATCCGGTGCAGAGCCTCCGGGGGCGGAATCTGCTTGGGTGCCTTTCCTAAGTGGATTTCGCTTCGACGGTCAGAGCCGTTGGATCGGCGGTCGGGTGTACGCGCCAGACAACGGCCGTACCTACCGAGGCAAGCTTTGGCTTCGAGAAGGTGACTTGAAGATGCGCGGATTCGTGGGAGTCTCCCTACTCGGACGCACTGCGACCCTTCCTCGCTACCCTGCGAACGCACCGCTGCCGAGCGCTGGCTATCGAAGCCCTGCGTATCCTGCCGCGCAGAGCGAGCCGGAGTAACAACATGGAATCAGCTTACGTCCTCACGGGCGTGACCAGCGGATTCGGTGCCGTTGCACTGGCGAGGATTCGCGAGTGCGTTGCGAACCCGATCATCGTGGGTGCGCGATCAGCGGCTGCGGCGGACGCGCTGGCGGGCGGGCAGGTGAGGGTGCTGCCCCTCAATCTTGAGTCTCTCGCGAGCGTGCGACGCTTTTGCGGAGAGCTCGCGGGCGTGCCCGTCTGTGGCCTTGGACTCAACGCACGGGGTTAACGCCCCGAACATCGGGTTCACGGAGGATGGCATCGAGCGCAGCTTCCAAGTGAATTTTCTCTCCCACTTCTTGCTCTTTCAGTGCTTGCGCGAACAGTTGACTGACCAGGCCATCGTGGCCATGACCGGAAGCGGCACGCATGATCCTGCGGAGAAGACCCCCACACCAGCCCCGCGTCACGCGGACGCCGAGTGGCTGGCGTATCCGCATCGTGATCCTGAGCGAGATCGCTTTGGGCCGCGTGCTGCGGGGCGAGCCTACACCGCATCGAAGCTGTGTTGCATCGTTATGGCGAAGGAAATCGCTAGGCGATTCCCCAAGCTCTGCTCGGCGAGTTTCGACCCTGGGTTCGTACCGAGTACGCGATTGGCGCGCGAGTTCCCACCGCTGCTCGCGGCAGTGGTCAAGCGTATCGTGCCCCTACTGATGCCAGCTGATCGCACGAGCACCTTGGAAGCGGCGGCGGCGGCTTACGCGGATGTGTTGCTTGGTCATCGGTCGCCGGCGTGTAACGGCGGATACCTGTGTGTGCGTGACCAGGCCTTGATCGATGTCCAGCCTTCCGCATTGGCGAGAGGAGCGGAGGCCGGGGCGGACCTTTGGGCAGATAGCCTCGAACTGTTGAACCAGCTCGGGCCATCGTAGGCCACGTGTTTGTGGTGGAGCGAAGCGGGCGTCGCTCCGCCTTGTCCTCGGCTTGACGATAATAACGGAGGCTGCAGGCGGCGATCGCTTGGACGCTATCTCGGCCAATGTGTTTCGCCTTGTGATACTGGTTAGATAACCAGTATAAAGATCGTCCATGAGTGACGAGTCGAACCCGTGTCCCCACCGCCACGCAGGAGCAGCGCTGCCGCCGAGGCAGCGCCCGCTTACGCCGAGCTCCACTGCATTACCAGCTTCAGCTTCCTGCGCGGCGCCTCGCAGCCTGAGGAACTCGTACGTCAGGCGGCTGCCCTCGGGTACCGTGCGCTCGCCATTACCGACGAGTGCTCCGTGGCCGGCATCGTGCGCGCGCACACGGCCGCGAAGGAGACCGATCTCGCTATCATCGTTGGCAGCGAGCTTCGCACAACGCCGCGCGCGGAGGACGAGTATCTGCCGCTGCGCCTCATCCTCCTCGCCACCACTCGCCGTGGCTACGGTCAGCTGTGTCGCCTGATCACTCGCACCCGACGCCGTGCGAAGAAGGGGGACTACGAGCTGCTGCAGGACGATCTAGGCGACGCGCACGCCGACCTCGACGAATGCCTCGCCCTCTGGGTCCCACCAGCGCGCGTCGATGCCGCTGCCGAGCTCACCGGTCGCTGGCTACGCGAGCGCTTCCCGGCGCGCCTGTGGATCACCGTCGAACTCCACGCCTTCGGCGACGATCGCGAGCGCCTCGCCACCCTGAAGGCTCTGGGCCACACGCTGGCATTGCCCCTCACTGCTGCCGGCGACGTGCACATGCACGTGCGCAGTCGCCGCGCCCTGCAGGACACGATGACCGCCATCCGCCTCGGCACTCCCGTCGCCGAGGCCGGTGATGCTCTGTTCCCGAACGGCGAGCGTCATCTG
This sequence comes from Pseudomonadota bacterium, assembly GCA_039193195.1. Lineage (NCBI taxonomy): Bacteria > Pseudomonadati > Pseudomonadota > Pseudomonadota bacterium. The sequence continues at coordinate 21,697 of JBCCWS010000012.1, read as the reverse complement.
CGCCCGATGCAGTCCTTACAGCGCTTCTACCCCGCGCGCCTGCTGCGCGAGAGCGTGGCCATCGCCGAGCGCTGTCGCTTCTCCCTCGATGAGCTGCGCTACGAGTACCCCGCCGAACTCGTGCCCGAGGGCGAAACGCCCACCAGTCACCTACGCAAGCTGACCCGAGACGGTATGCGCGAGCGTTGGCCCGAGGGCGTTCCGGACGATGTGATGAGCCAGATCAAGCGGGAGCTGGAACTCATCGCGGAACTTCGCTACGAGCCCTTCTTCCTTACGGTGCACGACGTAGTGCGCTTCGCTCGCAGCCAGCGCATCCTCTGCCAGGGGCGTGGCTCGGCAGCTAACTCTGCCGTTTGCTACTGCCTCGGTATCATCTCCGTCGATCCCTCGCGTTCGAACATGCTCTTCGAACGCTTCATCTCCAAGGAGCGTAACGAGCCGCCGGATATCGACGTCGACTTCGAGCATGAGCGGCGTGAGCTGGTGATCCAGTATCTCTACCGCAAGTACGGGCGAGGCCGCGCAGCGCTGGCCGCCACGGTGATCTCCTATCGCGCGCGCAGCGCCGTCCGTGATGTGGGTAAGGCCTTGGGCCTGGATCTCCTGCAGGTGGATCGCCTGGCGCGCACCGTCGATCGTTGGCAGGGCACGGTAGACGACTCCAACATCCGCGAGGCGGGCTTCGATCCGGCATCCGCCGTGATCCGTCGCCTCCTCGTGTTGGTGGGGCAGCTGCTCGGCTTTCCCCGCCATCTCTCCCAGCACGTGGGGGGCTTCGTCATCTCTCGAGGGCCCTTGGCGGAGTTGGTGCCGGTCGAGAATGCCGCCATGGACGAGCGCACGGTCATCCAGTGGGACAAGGATGATCTCGAAGACCTAGGCCTGCTCAAGGTGGACGTGCTCGGCCTTGGCATGCTTACGGCCATCCGACGCGCCTTCGAGATGGTGAACGGCTGGCGCGGCGGCGATCTTGGCCTGCACAACGTGCCGGCGGAGGATCCCAAGGTCTACGACATGATCTGCCAGGCGGACACGGTGGGCGTGTTTCAGATCGAATCGCGAGCCCAGATGAGTATGCTGCCGCGCCTGAAGCCGCGGCGCTTCTACGACTTGGTCATCGAGGTGGCGATCGTACGGCCCGGGCCTATCCAGGGCGACATGGTGCACCCCTACCTGCGTCGACGCGATGGTTTGGAGCCCGTGAGCTATCCGAGTGATGCCGTACGCGATGTGCTATCGCGTACCTTAGGTGTGCCCATCTTCCAGGAGCAGGTGATGGAGCTGGCCGTGGTGGCGGCGGGCTTCACGCCGGGCGAGGCGGATCAGCTGCGCCGGGCGATGGCAGCGTGGAAGCGGCGCGGGGGCTTGGAGCCGTTTCAGGCCAAGCTCATGGACGGCATGCGCGAGCGTGGCTACGACGAGGCCTTCGCCGAGCAGGTGTTCAAGCAGATCATGGGCTTTGGGGAATACGGTTTTCCCGAGTCGCATGCGGCCAGTTTCTCACTACTGGTGTACGTCTCAGCATGGCTTAAGCGCTACGAGCCGGCGGCCTTTGCTGCGGCCCTCCTCAACAGCCAACCGATGGGCTTCTACGCGCCTTCGCAGCTGGTGCAGGACGCCGTGCGCCACGGGGTGGAGGTGCGACCCGTGGACGTGCACGTGAGCGGGTGGGATTGCGTGCTAGAGGCGCGCGGCGCCATCACGGCTAACACGGCCCACCGAACGGGCGTCAGAGCGCCGCCCCAAATTGATCCACAGGAAAACGGGGCACCTGTCATCCTGCCGACGGGTGCGAAGGGACCTGCAATGCGCCTGGGGCTACGAATGGTGAAAGGTCTGCCGGAAGTATCCGCCCAGGCCATCGTTGAGGCGCGTTGCCGGCGGCCGTTTCGTGATGTGCAGGATCTGGCGCGTCGTGCAGGGTTGGATCAGAAGGCTCTCCACGCCTTGGCGGGCGCCGGAGCGCTGAGCGGTCTCAGCGGAAATCGCCATCTGGCCCGGTGGGAGGTGGCGGGGGTGGCGGAGCCCACCCCGTTGGATGTGCCTGCGGCTAGTGAGGGCGAGCCGCTGCTACGGACGCCCCGCATCGGAGAAGACGTGGTGGCGGACTACGCGAGTGTGGGGCTCTCCTTGCGTGCCCATCCCGTAGCCCTGATCCGTAAGCAGTTGGAGGCGCGTGGCGTGCGCCGTGGCGATAGCCTGTGGGACCTGGAGAAGCACACGTTGGTGCGCGTGGCGGGCTTGGTGGTGTCGCGTCAGCGACCGGCTACGGCGAGTGGAGTCACCTTCGTGACCTTAGAAGATGATAGCGGGGGAATGAACATCGTGGTGTGGCCGTCGATTGCGCAGCGTCAACGGCGGGAGTTGCTAGGCTCACGGCTACTGTGTGTGATCGGTACGGTACAGCGCGAGGGTAAGGTGTTGCACGTGGTTGCGCGGCGCCTGGAGGACGTCAGCCACCTCCTCGGTGGCTTGACGGCGCGGTCGCGAGACTTCCGATGATCCTAAGTGGGTTATCCGTGACGCGCGCCTGCTGATTAAGGCCGCTGCGTTCGCTGACTAGCGTAAAGCCTGCTTATCAGGTGCCGCATAGGCTGCGGCAGCCAACTCTGGGCGTTCGGGTATTCCGACCTTAATCATCGCTCGCCAGAGTTCTATCGCAGACGCGCAGTTGCCTAGCTCATTTGGGAGTTCAGGAGAGTTGGCGTAAAGTGAAACAACGCTACGGAGATGGTCGTCTATTCGCCGCGAGTCATGTTCGGAGTTGCACCAGAAGTGAACGCGTCCTTGCCAATCCGCTAAGTAATCGGGATCGGTCTTACGGGTCATCTCGAACGTTCTGGATTCTTGGTTGAACGGTTCTTGGCAACGACTCAGCAGTCCGATCCCGGTCTTGTAGAACGCTCCTGACTCTCGCCACCCGATTAGCGAGCTAACGTACGGAAATTGATCCCACGGAATGCACTTCCAGCGCAGACGCTGCAACACAGGTGACGCACCGAGACCTCTGCAAAAACCCACAAAGACCCTATTGGGGCTACGCATCGAACGCAGTAGATTTCTCCGCAAGCGACTGCTGAATCCACGCCCTCGTACGCTCGGGTGAGTCCAACCGGTCGCCATCTCGAAGACCTCGAAGGCACCATCAAGACAAGCAAGCGATGCAAGCCCACGTGCAATTTCTGGGTTTAGGAGTGGCTTGAGGCTGATGTGGCTTAGCAGCTCTTCTCCACTTGGATCGAAAAGAAGAGCGGTCGAGCCTCGCGAGACTCGCTCCTTCAGATCGGATGCTGGGTAGGGGATTAGATCGCGGTATTCGTGCCTTCGTATCTTCGTCAGCAAGGTTTCGACTGCGGCACCAACGTCTGGGACTGTCGTGCAGCTCTCGAATCCTTCAGGTGTATCAACATCCTCCAGCCGTAACAGCACTGGACGTCGCGCGTCTGATCTTGTATCGCGGAACGGCTCCACCTCCGCAAGCTCATCCAGTCGTCTAGTGATCCCTGCTCCTGTCTTGAGAGGTTCAGTCCCGACACCGGGGACGCGACCTTCCCAGTAAGAGTCATACAGGCGCTGGAAGTGAGTGAATACGTCGGCCCAACGTTGGTGATACGCAATACGCACGTGCCGAATGTAGGTGTTGGCATTGTCCTGCGAAACCTCGGGATCCATCAGGTAGAGCGCGGATCCCTCGAAAATCTGCAAGTTCCATATCGTTGTGCCTGAGGCCAAAATTAGCTCGCGCAGCTGGTAGTGGTTGCTGCTGAGACTTCGCGCCACGCTGGCCCGAATGCCAACGAGTCTCCCTGGCGAGACAACGGTGAGGCGACGCACGGGTTTCGAGCCGACTGATCTGTCCGCGATGAGGGTATCAACGGCCTGAAAGTACGCGAGCTTGTATTTCGCACCGGTACCAGTCTCCGGAGGGTCGAGCTGCAGAGACGTGAGCGACAGGCTCCTAGCTGCTCGAAGATCCTGCTCCATCGCTACGTAGGCATCCTGGCTTGTCAGGAAAGCCACGTCACTATAAAGCTGCTTGCTCATTGAGCTCCCGAAACTCTTCAGTTATCGAATACTGTTGCCCCGGGAGTCTTCTTCAGCGCTTCGAAGATTCTCTCGCGCAGGGCTCTCATCGCAGTCTGATCCGATGTATGTCCGCTCCAGTGAACAGGGGATTTCGCTCGAAGCACCTCGCTGTCGATCGACCTGCTGCCTATTTGAAGAGGAATGATGGCCTTGTTACCCACCCAGAAGTGTCCTAGCTCCATCGCTTGGTACTCCGATAGCTGGTCTTGACCCTCCTCTAGTATCATGATTTGGATAGAGGCTTGCCGCATTTCACTTGGTAGTCGAAGGGTCCAGTCCTGGTTCCGATAGTCATCGGCGCTGAGGTAGACCACAGATGTCGCGCGGGCACGATCAGACTCGGGTGCAGGCATCCAGCTCTCTATGAGCGACCTCAGTTCCTGCAGTCGGATCATTCCAGCCTCCCGCAGGTGTTGGTCTTCTCCTCTTGGGAAAGTATGCGAAATGAAGATGTTGTACCCGCTCGGCGGGGCGCCCCCGGGATCCGTGTAGGATCCATCGGTCCACATTCGATCAAATTCGCGTGAGAAGTGATCGTAGCGGTCATCATCGCGATCTAAGTGATTGACGATGATGTCCCATACCGACTGCTTGGAAGCAACTCTGAAGGGAGTAAACCCTTTGATGAGTAGATCCTTGAAGAAGTAGCTGATGCCACTCGGCATGGTCTGATAAAAGCGAAGAAAAACATTTACATCTTTGCCAAGATCTTGGATCGTTCGCGCGTAGGCGTTGACGTCACCGTCACCGAGATCTGCGGGTATTAGGCTGTGGTCGACGTGCTTGTTATCTCGAAGGGCACTGAAGATCTGCATCAATCCGAGCTTGATGTCCAGATTGTTGTCCTTTAGCTCACCCTCCCTGAGGCGAGACAGTTCGCAGAGAGGGTCTAGCAGAAGAATCTTGATCTCAGGTGAGTTCTCTTCGCTCCGGGGCTTGGCCACGGTGCCAAAGAGTTCGTCACCACACTTCTTTAACGACTGGCCAAAGGTCGTGAGTATGCGATAGTCCGTCCGCCGCTTCTGCATACCTTCTTCGGGCTCAGGCGGGTCATCGGGTTGTGCTAGCGCCCAGTGAAGCGCGTCTTTAAGTAGTTCCGGCCCGTCCGTCATGACACTCGCAAACAGCCCAAGCCTCGACTGGTAGGCGAGTTCGGCCAGTGAATCTTCCTCAAGCTTTACCTGCACTTCCTAGGTCCCCGTTGCGTTGTGAATACCCGGCGGTTCTGGGTGAGCGAGATCCGTCCGCATGCACGCTTTCCCAGAGCTAGCGCGGCATCTGTCAAGCTCGAGCACCGATTTCCCTCCTGAGAAGGCCCAAAAGTGCCGAGAGCTCTTCGGTCCCGAGTTCTTCCTGTTTAGTGCCTTGGGTGTGGCTGCCTTCGCATTTCAAGGAAGCTCGGAAGGCAAATGAGCTAGCAACAGAGTGCTGACGGAGTGTTACGCACGGACGCTAGCGTCCGCACGCTCCGGCCGAGCTCGTGTGCAGGGGTGTCGGTTGGCAGCGATTCTAAGGCGGGTCGAAGCCGGTACACCCGCATGCGATGCGCATGTCTTCTATTTATTCGGCAAAAAGCAAAAAGGCCGCTCGACGGCGGCCTTCGTGCTAGGCATTCGATAGGAGGCTGGCGGCTCCCGGCGCGAGAGAACTACCCGCGGCGACGGCGCATCATGCCCAAGCCGCCCAGTGCTGCGATGAGCATCCAAGCACTGGCGGGCAGTGGAACGGGCGTGAAGTCGATCTCGATGTACCAACCGTTTAGGTCGCCCGTGTCGATGAGGGCGTTGTCCGAGACCGTCAGGGTCCACACGCCGAGAAGATTTTCGCCGGCGAGGGCCGTTGTGACGTCTACGGGAGCGAAGATTCCCTGGCAGTCCAAGCCGACGATGTCATCGGTACCGCAGCCCGCGCCAGCGGTGTCCGCGTCAACGATCGAGCGGTCGGTGAAATAGATAAAGGACTGGCCATCGAGATTTGAACTGTCGAAGGCAGCATCACCGGAGGGGCGGTCCAGAAGGGTAATCTCGGTGCCTTCGGGCGAGGTCAGGGTGATGATCAGGTCGCCGATGAAGGTGTGGTCGAGACTGATCACCACCTCCACGTCTTCGATGAGCCCGCCCGATTCCGGCACAAACCCGAGCAGCGTATCACCCGCAATCGCTTCGATGGTGCTAGTGATCCCAGCCGGAGTGTTGTCGGGAATATCCAGGCCTAGCCCGACCTCGGTTTGGTAAAAGCCGGTGGTAACTGCGAATCCCGACAGCGGGAGCAGTAGTGCGGCTGCGGCGGCGCCGAGAGCGTTGAGTTTCACGATGGTCCGTCCATGGTTCTTATCGTACTGCGATGAGTTTACCGTGCCTGGGTGCGTAGTAAAGGTCTCCGTGTAAAAGATCCGCTGTGCTAAAAAGGCCACTGATTTTTATAGTTTTTTCCAGGTCAAACGCGTCTTGAGGATCGGCCGATTAGCTCCCCCAGTCGCCTGCGCGGCCTAGCGAGCGCAACTCGCTAGTCCCCCGCGCGCGCAGGAAGCCGCGCTAGAGTGAGCTCACAGCAACGTCCTCGCGTGCGCCTACAGGCTAGCCTCGACCCGAAGTTCGACCAAGTCACGGTCGGCGAACTGGCCGAAAAGACCGGTCGCGTCGCCGTGGAACTGTGCATGTCTGAGGGCCAGGGCGATACGGTCGTTAATCGCGTAGCGCAGGCCGAGGTCGATCATGCCGTCCCCCACCCTCAGGTCGCCTAGGTAGCGAAGCTGCACCTGCAGAGCGTCGTACCGCAGCTTGCGCCGGAGGCTGAGGGTGGCGATCCAATCCTCCTGCGGCCGCACCAGCCCGGGCGATGCGCTCACCACGCGATCGAGCAGCAATTGGGTGCTGGCCAGGATGCCGAAGGGCAGGTCGGCATCGAGGGCGAGACCCACCAGCCATTGATTCGCTCGCGTGGTGCTCAGATCCTGCTGCTGCGTGTCGCGCACGTTGAAGCGCCGTTGGGGCTGAAAGGCCAGCTCTGCGCGCATCACCACGCGACCCAGGCTGCTCTCCCAGGACGCACCCAGGAGGTCTTGGCGCGGAAACTGTCGCACGAGCAGTAAGGAAGATGCAGTCGCCGCGTCCGCTGGCGCTGCACGCAGTTCGCCGATCCCCTCGAAGTCGTGACCGCGCTTGGCGACGAAGGCAATCTCATGGACTCCAACTTGGCGCGAGGCGCGCGCGCCAAGCGTGAGATCGGACCATGGGTCTGGGAGATCGGAGCGGACTCCCACGCTCTCCGTTACCGAATCGCCCGAGAACCCGTAGCGCAGGCGCGGGGCGCGAAAGGCGAACCAGCCTCCCGGGTCGGCGATGTCGTGCACCGTGTTGTCCACCAGGGCCAACGCCTCGAAGCTCCAACGCGGTAGGTAGTGCGTGCTGTGTACTCCCCACTGGGGCAGGCGGCGGCGGGCGTCATCCAGCAGCAGAAAGCGGTGGAAATCGGCAGGGTGCACCTGATCCAGTACGCGAAGCCCATCGAGCTTGCCCCACACCACCTGCTGCTTGCCGAGCCGCACCTGCGTGCGCTCTCCCTGCCATTGTAGGTACAGGTCTCGCAACTCGAGGTTGGCGTGGGAGCCAAGGTCGATCGCACGATTCAGGTTGCTCGCGTGATCGAAGCGGCGCTCGTCGAAGTCGCGCGGGCGCAGCCTGCCGCTGGCGTCGCTCTCCACCCATGCGCTAGCCCGCAAGCTTAGAGACTCACGCCAGCGTACGGTGAACCCGCCTTCCAGCGTACTTAGGGTGGAGATACTCTGCGCTCGAGCGCTCGCGTGCTGGTAGGCCACGCGGGCCTGCAGCGATGTCTCCTCGATCGTCAGCGTGGCGGCAGTTGCGCTCGCCGAAGCCGCCAGCGACAAGACGACGAGGGTTGTTCGTGCTCCCTTTGGGCTCATGGATCGAGCTGTGCCTGCGACAGGTGGCGGAGCAGGCGCCGAGCGTCGAAGTAGCCCTCGTCCAGTTGTTCCGGATAGGTCACGTCGCGATAGGTGAATAGGGTGCTGTGTTGCTGCTGAAGGTGCTGCGCGTGAATCTCGAGTGCTGTCCAAATGCCGTCGATGCGCGCTTGGCGACGTACCTCGATGATCTTTAATGGGCGCAGCTCGGGGTCGAAGAACTCGATACTAATGGGCAGCCAGCTCTCGCCGTCGATGAGCGCTTCGATGCGTCCGTAGCCCAGTTGACGAGCGATCTGGGCGTTCACCGCGACCCCCGCCAATAGGTAGCGACCCGGCCCGGGGGACTCGAGCAACTCGAAGCGGTAGTCGGCGAGATCGAACTTCAGTTCGCTCTGCACGTCTTCGTAAGAGAAGTCGGTGCCGAGAAAGTGGTCGCCGCGTTCATTCGCCGGAATGCGTCTGACCTTTCGTGTGGCAGGCAGATACAGCCAACGCAGATCTTCACCGGACGATCCACGATCGTGACTCAGGAAAGAGGTGTGGCGCACAGCGCGAGGAGCGCTGTAGGTGATGCGCGTTTCGCGCTGTCCGTCAGCTGGGGTTCGCTTGAGTACGACGGCCTGTCGTTGCTTGGTGGCGCCGCGCCGGTCCGTGAGCGTCATATCGATGACTCGCCGCACGGCGAGCCCCTCCGGCCGCGCGGCCACCTGCTGGGCCACCCAGTCGCCGTCCACCTCGACCATCGCCCGTGCTGATGGAGCGGGGGTGATGCAGAGTCCGCCGAGGAGCAGGGCGATGAGACTGCTGGCGATTGCACGGCTTGGGCGCCTAGCGCCCGGGATCGGCGATCGAAGGCGCAGAAGGCCGTAGCAGGCGGGAATGACGATCAGCGCGAGCACGAAGCTCGCGAAGGCTGCCAGCGCGATCATCGCTCCGAAACGCTGCAAGGTAAGCAGATCGCTGGCCGTCAGTACGCAGAACCCGACGCCCAGCGCGGCCGCATTGAAAAAACAGGCGCGAGCGGTCGGGGGCACCGCTTCGCGCAGCACCAGGTCGAGCGCTTGCCCATGGCGCTTGCCTGCTGCGCGAAGGCGCACGATCAGATGAATCGCGAAGTCCACCCCCAGCCCGACGGAGATGGCGGCGAACATGCTGGTCGCAGGCTCCAGGTACACCTGCAGGCTCGCCATCACCGCGTAAAGCAGGAGGATCGTAAGGCTCACGGGCGCGACGGCGAGCACTCCGATGCCGACAGAGCGTAGGAGCAGCACCGCCGTTAGCGTCACCAGCAGCAGAGATAGCAGAACGCCCACCACGTGGGTCGCCTGAAGACGATGCATCCAGTGGTAGGTGAGGTTGACGTTTCCGCCGAGTCGTGCGGAGAGCTGGGCGTCGTTGAAGTGGTCTCGTAGGTAGCGATCGATGGACTCCACGGCATCGCGGGTACGCGAGTAGTGGGAGGCGTCCAGGGCAATACGGATTAGGGCTCGCGTGCCCGTACTGTCGATCTCCTCTTCGAAGTCGGTCGGATCCCCTGATGCCTCGTAGACCAGCAGGTACTGCGCGATGGCATCTTCCTCGTCGGGCAGGGAACGGGGCTGGAGGGCCCGCCCGCCGGTGCCGCCCACGTCCACCAGCAGCGCCTGGTGAAGCAACGATAGATAGTCGACGATCGACACGCTGATCCGTACGTGCGCCTGCGCGTCGATGTACCGCTGCAGCTGTGCGATACGCTCCATGGCGCTCGTTCTCAGCAAGCCGCCGGTCTCGCTCGCCTCGACGAGCACGTCGAGGAACGCGGTGCCCGCAAAGGTCTCGTTGATGAATTCATCGGCGATACGCACGGGATCATCCGGGGCGAAGTTCTCTACCTGCGAGCGGTCAAAGCGCAGGCTGCTCGCTTGCCATCCACCGATCGTGATGGCCATAAGCACCAGGAGCAGCGTTGCTTTAGGCCGTCGAGCAGCGCTCTGGCTAACCCGCAGCCACCAGTTACCGAGTCCGCCTGACGAGGGCTCGCCGCGGAACACCGCGCTCGGCAGTGGCCGCAGCACAACTAGGAGGTTCGGCAGCGTGAGCATGGAGAACACCCAGGCTAGGAACACGCCTAGGGCTGCATACCAGGCAAAGTATGTGATCGGCGGCATGATGGACGTGAGCGCGATGCCTGCAAAGCCGGCCATCGTCGTGATCGTTGTGAGGGTAATGGGCTTGGCCATGACGTTCATGGTCTCGACCACCAGCTCGCGCGTGCGTTGCGGTGACGCGCTCGCACGTAGGGCGTAGAAGTGCGACAGGATGTGGATCGCATCGGCAACTGCTATCGCCACCAGGATCACGGGTAGAGCGTTGGTGATCGCGAAGTACGGCACCCCATTCCAAGCCATCACGCCCATCGCGCCCACGGTCGCGCCTGCGATTACCACCAGCGGTGCTATCAGCGCCTGCACGCGGCGGAAGGCCAGGTAGAGGAAGCCGAGGACGACCAGAAACACCAGTGGCTGCATCGCCTTCGCATCCTTATCGATGCGGTCGCTGAGGATTGCGCTCACCGCCGCCGGGCCGGCGATGTGGAAGCGGATTCCGTCGGTCGCGTAGTCCTCGATCAACTCCTGCAGATTCGCGTAGGTCTGCGTGGCAAGGTCATCGTCCATCAGCTCGAACAGCACCATCGCGCCGCGCTCATTCCAAGACACCAGCGTGCCTTGGTGCGGGGGCATCTGCCGCCAGCGCCCGCGGCTGTCGGTGGCGCTGAGCTGGTTGATGGGCGTGGCCAGTAGGTACCGGTCGACGTGTAGGGCCTGTGCAGTGCCGCTGATGCTCGACTCGGTCGCGAGAGACACCACGCGGTTCGCCACTACGTTGTCTAGCCCTTCGACAGCACGTGTCAGGCGCTCAACCAGTGCCAGCACCTGTGGTTCGAAGACGGATCGCCCCTGCTCCACCTCCACCGCCAGCGCCATGGGGTCGCCCACCGCGAAGGTGGCATCGATCTCGCGGTCGGCGAGGAGTGAGGGATGATCTGGCGGCACGAAGGCCTCTAGGGAGACGTCCTTGTGCAGGTGCGTGAGGCCAACGCCAGACCACACCAACCAGCCCGCGCTGAGCAGGAGCACCCATCGGGGTCGTGAAGTTAAGGTTTCGAATAGGGAGCGTCGCTGGTGCAGCCGTTGCGACGTCATCTGGTCGCCTCCCACGCTCTAGTCTCCGTCCCGACTGACCGGCGCTCGAGCATTGATCCCGTCTTAGTCATCATCTCTTCCCTAAGCAAGTCGTGGAGCCAGGGGGGCGCAGGCGCCCTTAGGAGAGGTACGAGGGACTGCGGGAAAGTGATCTACGGGGGCGTTGGGTGGCTAGGTGAAAGACGGCAGGAAGCGATCCGCGGAAATTCGTTCAGGCGCAAAACCGGCCTTGATCAGAAAGAGCTGAGTGGCGTCGACCAGACCCGGGGGGCCGCACAGGTAAGCATCAGCCTGCTCGAAGCCAGCCGTAAGCAGAGGCAGGTGATCAAAGAAGTGCCCGCGCAGCCCACGCCAACTGCTCGGACGCGGCTCGCGCGATAGCACATTGACGAAATCAAAGCGCGTACCCGCCGCCCATCGGTCGACGATCGGATCCAGATAGCGTCGGTGAAACAGGTGCTGCTGATCACGTGCGGCGTACGCCACGCGCACGGGCGGCTGCTCGGCAGCTGGCCGGCTCGCGAGCTCTTCAAGCATCGCCAGCACCGGGGCCAACCCCGTGCCGCCCGCGAAGTAGAGTGCGGGGCGATGGGTGTTGCGCATGACGAAATGGCCGAATGGTCGGCTCACTCGGACGGCGGACCCAATGCGATTGGCGCTGCTCAACCAGTCACCCAACTGCCCACCGGGAAACAAGCGTACGAAGAAGCGCAGCCCGCCGTCACCGCGGCAGGCGTTGGCGAAGGAGAAGCATCGGGGCGAGATGACGTTTGGCACCTCGAGGCGTGCGTACTGACCGCCGCTGTAGCCACGCGCGTGGGCGTGATCGAGCGCGACTTCTACCAAGCAGACAAGTGGCGTCAGCTGCTCTACACCGGAGATCACGCCGTCGATATCCGCATCTTCCGGTCCTAGTCCAGCGAAGAGGCGATCGCTGTCCACCGTGAGATCGCTCTCGAGTTCGCTGCGGCATGCGAGAACATGACCTTGACTCTGCTGCTGTGCATCGAGCACGCCAGAGAAGCTCGTGAGGGCTCGGACCGTTCCACGCGTCACGCGGCAGCGGCAGCTGCCGCACAGGCCGACGCGGCAGCCGTTCGGCCAGTCGAGCCCTGCCTGCAGTCCAGCCTGCAGCAGGGTTTGGCCAGGAGCTACGTCGAACTCAGTGCCGTTGGTCAGGGTGACGCGGCGGTGGAGAGTGGATTTGAACTTTGACATGACTGGGGGCTTTCGAAGCGCGGGCCACAGCTTAGCAGGGCGCCGAGCGCAGTCTGCTATCCAGTTCGCTCGGTTGCCGCGTCGATCGCTGTGGGTCGGCCTGTCGCGCCAAGTCGTCCCCGATCACTTCGGGCAATGGAAGACGCGAGACGAAGGGTAGTTGTGCGGTTAGCGGCCGATCGGACCCTCGGCTTGAGGTGTCCGAGCCCCATGGGGGCGACGTAGGGCTGAAGTAGCCATCATCACGTAAGGCGATGCTGGTCATCGGCAGGCAGTGGCTCCATTGGGGGGACGCGCTGCGTAGAAGATCGTCGTCTGCGAGACCCCATGGGTGTTGCCGGAGGGTCTCGCAGGAGCGTGCGGGCTCACTCCTTTCCTGCGCCCGGACGGCACCCGTCTGGGCGATCAGCGGGCTGATCGTGAAAGCTGCTGAGCTATTGCGGGTCATCGGTGACGCTTTGGCAGTGCTCGAGTCTTACGTCAACGCAGTGGCGATGGGGTCGGTCGAAGGGGCCGAGTGGAGACCTCGCCTGCGGGTATGGTCCAATCGACGGCGCAGGCAGGATCGGCCTCGAGTGGCGGTAGCCCCAGGTCTCCGGCGCCCACCCGTTGGAAGATCGAATGTCGTGACGACGCAATTCTTGAGCCCAGGGTCCCGCTGGGTCTACGCGGCCAAACCGCAGAGCTGGCCGAAGCTCCTAGTGCCCATGGCGTTCGGTCAGGGGCTCGGTGCCTACGTAGGAGGAGGCGTGAGCGCCGCGGCGCTCTGCTTCGGTCTGCTGTTCGTCATCGCTGATCTCCTGTACATCGTCTTTTTGAATGACTGGGGCGATGCAGCGGTCGATCGCATCAAGCGCGAAATGTTCCCCGACGGCTGCTCGGCGAAGACCATTCCCGACCGCATTTTGCCGGGTCGTGCCTTGCTCATCGCAGGCGTCGCCGCAGGGGGGTGTGCTCTTGTCGTAGGCTTTGTCTTCGAAGGGTGGCTGGCACGCCCGGGCCTTGGCCTCGCAGGCGGCACGGCGCTTGCGATCTTCTGGGCGTACACCTTGCCCCCCGTGCGCCTGAACTATCGAGGCGGAGGTGAGGTGCTCGAGGCCCTCGGCGTTGGCGCCGTGCTGCCATGGATGAATGCCTACGCGCAGGCGGGGGAGCTCTGGAGCTCGACCTATCTGCTGCTTGGCCCGTTCATCGTGCTTTCCCTTGCGAGTGCTCTCGCGAGCGGGCTCTCAGATGAGCGCAGTGATCGCCGGGGCGGGAAGCGCACCGTGGCGAGCACCGTGGGGAATCAAGCCACGAGGCGGCTTGTGGAAGCCCTGCTAGCGGTGGGCGCGATCGGTTGGCTTTGCTCACCGTGGTGGATGCCGCAGCGCGTGCCCTGGGCGGTAACGGCGTTCGGGGCAGCAGTGGTGTTCGCTTTCGTGCCCCGCTTGCTCTCCCGGACCCGAGGTGCGGTCACTGATGCGTTTCGCGAGCAGGGTCGGTATAAGCTAGAGCTTCACCGCGCGATCTGGTGGAGCGCGACGATCATGGCCGCGATACTCGCGGCACTAGCTGAGCTGAGATGACGGCGATGGCAACCGATGGAGGCGCGCTCGATGCGTGGCTAGATGAAGAAGTAGGCGAGCGGGTGTCGCTCTGCCCGGGGCGCTCACACCCCACGTCCTTTGCGGTGCTGTGGCAGACCTTGGGTCTCGAGGCTGCCCACGCCGTCGCCTTGTATCGGCAGACGGAGCGAGTGGTGCGCGCCATCGCCATGCACTTTCCCGAAAATGTGTTTTGGGACCTCGACCTCATCGTGCAGGCGCTCGCTGATCGCGCGAGTGTCGATGCCACGGAGGCAATGGGCGATCGCCTCGTCGCGCTGATAGACGGCTTCGGAATGCACTCGGTGATCCGCTTCCGCTACGTGCATGATTTCACCTATGGATTCGATTGGGCAAAATGGGTGGCTAAGGCACCCGGACGCCGGGCCCATATCGGGCCTTTCGATGAGGGCTTTTTGACCTACCTGGAGCGCAGGCGCCAGGAGCTGCAAGAGCTGATCGCGCAGGATGATGCGAAGTACGGACGCCTGCGCGACGAGCGCCCACGTAACCCCTTCGGATTTTCCCGGGAGCCCCAGGACGAGCGCCTCCTACACGAGATGCTGGCCGAGCGTGGGCAGATTCCCGTCCCTACATGGGATCGACTCGGGCGTGCGCAGTGGGGCGCTCGCTTCGCTGAACACCGGGCGGAGTTGGCTGCGGAGCTTGGCATTGCGAAGTGATCGGCGGCATCGCGCTGCCGCGTGGCTTGTGCTCGCGTGCGCCTAGGCGAGTGGGTGCGCGCCGCGCGCCCAGCGGCACAGAGTAACATCGCTCCTTCCTTGATCTTCGGCCAGGTGCTAGCGCTACCGGCACCTACGCGGTTCTCTTGGATCATCTTCGCGTGGTTGCTGCTCTTTGCGCTGCTCGATCAGCTCTACATCGTCTTCGCCAACGACGTCGCCGACGTCGAAACAGATCGCCACAACCGAACGGCCACGCCCTTCTCCGGCGGTAGCCGAGTGCTCGTCGACGGGCATCTCTCCGGCCGAGCTCTTGCGATCGCGGCCATCGTGTGCGCGGCGCTGCTGGTGTCGGTTGCGGGCGTGCTGGCCAGCGCTTACTCGCGCGTCCTAGCGCCAATTTTCGCAGGCCTCGCCGTCTTGTTGCTTTGGGCCTACAGCTATCGACCGCTGCGCCTGTCTTACCGGGGGGGCGGCGAACTACTGCAGATGGTGGGCTTAGGCGTGGTACTGCCGACGTTCGGCTACTACGCCCAGGCCGGCACGCTGGGCGGGTTTCCCTGGCCGCTGCTTCTCGCCACGCTTCCCCTCCAGCTGGCAGGGGCTATCGCCACGGCCCTACCCGATCAACCGAGTGATGCCCATAGCGCAAAACGAACCCTAGCCGTGCTCCTCGGGCAGGGCCCTGCGCAGCGTCTCGCGCTCGTGCTTCAGGGGATAGGCATCGCCGCCTTCATCGCCGTCTCTCCCTTCGGCGCTAACGCGCTCACAACCTGGGCCGTGATCGCCGGTCCTGCCATGTTCGCCGTCGCTCAGTGCGTCTCGCCCAGGGCCACACCTGGTCGACGCTCGATGCTGGTCCGCGTGTTCCTTATCCTAAGTGCGAACGCGGCAATGACCTTGGGTATTTCCCTCGCCATACTCCGCCAACTCGAGGTGTGGTAACCACGCCAGGCGCGGTCGATCATTGGGCCATACCGCTGAGCACCACGTTCACTCGGTCGCCGTCCTCGAGCGTCAAGCCTGCCGCCGCGCAGTCCCAGCGACCGTCCTCTGCGAGGCGTGCGATCACGTTCTGCCCACTGGTGAGGTTGATGCAGTTGGCGGTGGCATCTATCACGCCAATGACGCGGCCCGACAGCTGTGCACGGAAGTTATTGCCGATTGCAATCAGCCTCAGCTCATCACCTTCGCCAGCGGAGAAGGGCGCCGTGCTGGCGCAGAACACCTCAGCGGACAGGCCTTGGCCTGGCGAGGGGATGAATACAGTTTGAGGATCCGTTAGGTTTAGGCAAAGGGCACCTAGGGTGGCCAGGCCCTCGACGGAGAAGCTCACCTGCGATGGGCGTCCGTAGACTACGTAGGCCTCCCCTGCGCTGGCTTGGCCTGCAGGATCGGCAGCGAAGGCGCCGATGGCGAGGTCATCGGTACCATCACCGTTGATGTCGCCGACTCCGCCGATTGCGTAGCCCGATCGGTCCACGCCATCGATGCCCTCGAGCACGAAGCCGGCACTGCCCTCGGCTTGGGCCAGCGTATCCAGGGCGAAGACACCCGGAAAGGCTCGGCGCGTGCCGAACACGACGTAGGTGCGGCCGACGAAGGTGTTACCGCCCACGTCAGCCGCTGAGTCACTGACGATGACATCTGCAAGGCCGTCGTTATTGACGTCTCCCACGGCGTTCGCGCGATCCACGCCCATCCCGCTAAGCAGGGCCCCCTCACTGCCATCGCCGGTGGTGAGGCGTTCGAGTTCGAACTCGGCGGGGAACCCGGACGGGTTGCCGAGTAAGAGGTAGGCACCGTCTTCTTGGGAGATGATCAAGTCGCTCACGCTGTCGCCGTTGAAGTCGCCGACTTCGGTGAGGAACTCGCCGACGCGCTCGCCGTTCGCACCGCGGAAGACCGTGCCAACGCTGCCGTCTCCGGCGGCGATGTCCGCGAGATCGACGACTGGCGTGAAGCCTTGGGTCGTCCCGTAAAGGAGGTAGGCCTCGCCGTTGGTGCTCCCCGAGAAGGGGCCGCCGATCAGTACGTCGTCCACGCCATCGTCGTTGACATCGCCCGCGCTTCCCACGCCGACGCCGACGCTACCGAAGCTGTCGACCGGCGCCCGGATGGCGAAGCCACGGGTGCCGTCTCCGCTGCCGAGCAGCGCCAAGGGGAAGTTCGCCGGGAAGCCTTGCCGGCTACCGAAGACGACGTACGCTCCCCCGGTATTGACGATCAGGCCTTGGTCGATGCCGCTGGCGCCGATAACCAGGTCATCCACGCCATCACCGTTGATGTCTCCCGCACCGCTGACCGCATCTCCCGCGTAGTCGCCGATCTCAATTCCGAGCATGGCGAACCCGTTGCTGCCGTCGAGGCTCGGCAGATCGACGCTGGGAGGAAAGCCGCTCTCGTTACCGAACACCACGTAGGCCACGCCGGAGTTGGGCGGTAGACCGTCGGCCTGCTCGCCGGGCGAACCGATGACCAGGTCCTCATGCCCGTCGCCGTTGATGTCCCCTGCGGCGTTAACCGCGGCGTAGCGCCCGACGTTACTTATACCGTTGATCACGAAGCCGGTGCTGCCGTCGCCGTCGGCGAGCGCTGAGGGGTTGAACTCGCTGGGGAAGCCCTGGTCGGAGCCGAATACCACGTAGGCCTGACTGGGCTGGTTGGCGACGAAGTCCTCGTTGTCGGTCGCGACGATGAAGTCGTCGATGCCATCGCCGTTGAGGTCGCCAAGGCCGGCCAGGCCCACCCCGAGTTCGTCGTAGACCTCTGCCCCGTTCAGGACGAAGCCGCCGCTACCGTCCCCGGCCGCCAGGTCCCCTAGGTCGATGACCGGTGCAAAGTCCTCGGCGGTGGCGCCGCTCGCTGCACCGAGCGCGCCGAGGGCGACCACGCAGAGTCGAGTTCGGCCGCGGGGGATTGACGCCCCTTGGGCTAACGCTTGGCGCACGCAGCGCAGGAGGGCGAGATTGGAGTTCGTGGACTGCAGCAGCATCGCGAGCTACTCCTTTAGCAAGTCGGTCTGAGATACCGCGAGGGTATCCCGGGAACGTCATTGATCGAAGGAGTACGGGCGATGACCGTTTGCCCCTGCCAGGGGCATTCCTAGGTCCGGCGGCGGTGGCGAGACCGTGATTGGTCGGGGATCGCTCTACCAGAAGATGTTGTCCAAACGCTCGAACTCTAGCTGGCTGCCGTCCTCGTAGGTGATCGTACCGCTAGCGTCGCCATCGAGATTGATCGTGCCTGCATCTAGATCGTAGTCGAGGGTCTCACCGCCGACCTCGATCGTCCACGGGGTGTCATCGCCACCGGCAGGTACCTCCAGCTCCACCGCGTCCCAGCCGGTGCCGCCGTCGAAGCTGTTGGTGCCCGAGTCCATGGTGAAGAATTGGTAAAGATCGTCGCCGCCAGCACCTTCCACCGTATCGTCGCCCGCGCCACCGGTGAAGGTCTCGTCGGCGTCACTGTCGCGCGTCACATCGACCGCGAAGGCCTGCGACGAGCTGCTCCCATCGGCCGAGGTGGCGGTAATCTGGAGCTCCACCGAACTGCCCCCGAGCTCGCGCGCGGCATCGACGTCGGCCACGATGACCTCACCGGTCTGCGCGTCGATAGCGAAGGCGTCGTTGGGGTTTTCCGTCAGAGTGTAGGTGACATCGTCGGAGCTGTCGCCGTCGGAGGCCGCGGCGGTGATGCCCACGCTGTCCCCCGCGGCCACGCCCTCCTGCTCCTCCCACACGAATGCTTGGGCCGGATGCTCGTGCTCCACCTCTAGCTGCACCAGGGAGACATTGTCGATGTGGGCGCCGTAGCTGTCCGAGTCTTCGCTCGACTCCATGAACATCAGCTGGTCAGTGCCGTCCGAGCCGGTCACCTCGAAGGTCACGGTCTCCCACTGCGTGGAGTCCGGGGTGACTTCCATCACTAGTTCGCCGTTCCAATACACCTCCACCGTGTTGGTGTCTTCGGCGGTGCTCGGGCGCTGGCGCAGGTCGAAGCTGACCTGATGCACTTCGCCCTCGGCGACGTCGACGTTCTGATAGATGCCCTCGGCGCCGCCGCGGTTGGCGTCCAGCTCGATGGACACTTGGCCGTCGCTCGCTTCGGTGCCAGAGAAGCCTGACTCCCACAGCTCGGTGCGGCCGACCGTCTCCCACCCATCGAGCTCCGTGACCTGGGTCCAGTTGTGTACCGACTCACTCTCGAAGCTGCCGTTGATCAATAGGTTGTCACCGCCGGCGCTGACCTCGACGGGAGTAACGGTCAGTTCCGCCCCGGAACCATCCGCCGGCGGAGTCAGCGTGAGATCGCTCGCCTCGTCTGCGCTCACCAGCCAGGTGCCGTCGCCCTGATCATGTCCGGCGGAGAGGCTCGCACCTTCTGGCACGCCCTCGACCACGAAGTGCAGCTCGCTGCCCTCGACGACCGAAGCCGGCACGTCGATGCCGATCGCTACGCTCTGGGGCACCTCGCTCGCGACGTGGGTCACGTCGATGGAGTTCCGTGCGTCGTCGCTGTCGAGCACAGGGGAGAGGTCGAACTCATCGTGGTCGGTGATCGCGATATCGAAGGTCTGGCTGGAGCTCGAGCCGTCCTGCGAGGTAGCGGTCACCTCGATCCGCATCAACTGGGCGGACTCAAAGTCGATCGCGTCGCTGTCGGCAACAGTCACTAGCCCCGAATCTGGGTCGATGGCGAAGGCACCGCCCGCGTTCTCGCTCAGGGAGTAGGTGACGGCGTCGCCGATATCGCCATCGACGGCGCGGGCCACGATGCCGACGCTAACGCCTGTGCCGGCATTCTCCGAGACGCTGTTGCCATCTCCATCGCTGTCCGTGACGGCGCCGACGCTGCTGGTGGGGTCGCCGCCGCCCGGGGCTCCGGCAGCGCCTGCATCCGCGGTGTCGTCTGCCCCGCTGCGGTCGGCCACGTGGACCGTGATGGTCTGCGCTTCCACTTCACCGTTATCATCGGTGGCGACGATCTCAAGATCGTAGGAGGACTGGGCTTCGTAGTCGACGGTGGCGCCGTCCTTCACCTGCAGTTTGCCGTCGACGATCTCGAAGGGTGACTCCGCGTCGGCAAGCGCGTAGCTCACCGACCCGCTGGCGCTGTCGGTCGCGGCGAGCACGCCCACCACTTCCCCGCCTGCGGCGCCCTCTTCGATCACGAGCATCTCGTTGCCGTCGCTGTCGAAGCTCTGCACGCGGATGTTGTCGATACCGTAGGATTCATCACGCAGGGACTGGTGCAGGGTGCTGCCGAAAGCGAGGGCCATGACACCTTCTTCCGGCGCCTCGATGGTGATGGTGATCTCATGCACCTGGTCGGCCCAGCCCGAGTAGCCCATCTGTACGGACTCTTCGGAATCGATCGTGTACGTCACTCCATCCGAGCCGCCTTGGCGGTCCACGTCGGTGGGACGGCTGCTGCTCTCGTGGGTGAAGCTCTCCTCGAGCACGCGCTCGCCGTTGACGTCGACGAGGAACGACTCCATGCCCGCGTCGGGACCCCAATAGCCAGCATCCCAGCTGTCGATCTCATAGAAGTCGAAGGTGACTGTGACGAACTCGGCATCGTCGGCGACACCGAAGTCCTTGGTGGTGGCCTCAGCCCCGTCGGCGGAACCAAAGCGACCTAAGAAAGCACCGAAGCCGGAGTCGCCTTCGCCAGTCGTAGCATCGTTGGACCAGCCAGAGGCGCCATCGTCGAAGGTCTCCGTCTCTGCGCTGACCGTGAACAGCCCTTCGGACTCGTTGCCCACCTCGATGTTGAACAGCTGCTTGGTTGCCGAGCCATCCTCGGAGGTGGCGGTGACTTCGATCTGCAGGCTGGCGTTCGACTCGTAGTCGATCGCCGACGGATCGGCGACGGTCACCTCGCCGGTACTTGCATCGATCGCAAAGGCACCGCCCGCGTCGTCGCTGAGGCTGTAGCTAACGCTGCTATCGGTGCTGTCGCCGTCGGAGGCGAAGGCCGTCACGCCGACCGTGTCCCCGGCCGAGGCGTTCTCGGAGATGAAGTTGGCCGCCTCGTCCGTATCGCCCACGGCGGAGACGTGGAATTCGTTCTGATCGGTGAGCGCGATATCGAAGATCTGCTCACTGGAGGAACCGTCGGCGGAGCTCGCCGTGACCTCGATCTGCATCGTGTTGCCGGACTCGAAATCGAGCGCGGTGCTGTCGTTAACCGTGACCACACCGGTGTTCGCATCGATGGCAAAGGCGTCGTTTGGGTTAGCACTGAGGGAGTAGGTCACCTCGTTATTGACTCCGTCCGCATCGCTTGCGAAGGCGGTGATACCGACGGCGGTGCCATTGCCAGCGCTCTCGGAGAGCGTACTGGCTGCGCCGTCCGTGTCGCTCACGGACGAGGTGTCATATTCGTCGACGTTGGCGATATCGATCTCAAAGCGCTGGGTTGAGGTGGAGCCATCCTGCGAGGTGGCAGTGACTTCGATCTGCATAGACTGGGCCGATTCGAAGTCCAAACCCGCCGGATCTGCAACAGTCACTTCGCCCGTAGTTGGATCGATCGCGAAGGTACCGCTGGGGTTTTCACTCAACGAGTACTCGATGCCGTTCGCTGAACCGTCGGCGTCATCGGCGATGGCTGTAACACCGACGTAGTCTCCGACGGAAGCGTCTTCGGCGATTGAATTTGCCGCACCATCGTGGTCACTGACTGGAGAGACGTCGAACTCGTTGCTATCCGTGACCGCGATATCGAAGGTTTGCGCCGACGAGGATCCGTCTTGCGAGGTAGCGGTCACTTCGATCTGCATTGACTGAGCTGATTCGAAGTCCAAGCTCGCCGGATTTGCAACAGTGACTTCGCCCGTAGTCGGATCGATGGCGAAGGCCTCATGTGGGTTTTCGCTCAGGGAGTACGCGACGCCGTTAGCGGAGCCGTCGGCGTCGTTGGCGAACGCCGTCACGCCGACCGAGTCGCCTATGGAGGCACTCTCGGCGATGGAATTGGCAGCGCCATCCCCGTCACCGACTGCGG